>JBPCWT010000385.1:0-7833 GCA_051009255.1 Ruegeria sp.
GGTATGCGTATTTCAATGGCCAAAGTTGACTTATCATTCAATAATTAGGATCGTTTGTTGGGTTGCGAAGGTCGGATTTTGCGACCGGCGTCCGCCCGATCCGGGGTGGCCGCTAGATTTTGTCAATTGCGCGGGTGCCGGGTTAGAGCACTGAAAATTAACTTTGAGGCAAGGCATGACACCGGGCGGGCAAATTTTGTTCGGAGGATGACTTATGCGATTTTTAACAATGTCCCTGTTTGCGCCGATTGCAGTGTGCTCTCTGACTGCAACGGCGGTCAACGCGCAGTATTTTGAGTATGATCCGAACGATCCGGACATGAATGCGCCGTTCAAAGAAGGAGAACAGCCGGTTATTCCGCTGGACACAACCGATCCGGCGTTCGACATCTGGCAAACGCCACGCGACGATCTGGATGCGGGGCGTGATCCGGGACCGATCAACATTCAGCGCTGGCATGGTGGGGCTGGATGGGCCGGTATTCCCACGTTCTTTAAGCTGCCGGTTGCGTTGACGCCCGGAGACCTGAGTGCCGGGGATGTGGACGTGGCCATTTTCGGGGCGCATACGGATATGGGTGGCGGGTATCGCGGCGCGGCCTGGGGACCGAATGCATTGCGCGCGTCGCCTAGTACGGTGGGCTGGGGTGCGTTTTCCATGGACCACATGCTGACGCTGGTGAATCCGTTCAAGGAAATGACCGTGGTCGACTATGGAGATGCACCGGTCGATATGCTGTCGACCGAGCGTTCGATGCACGCGATCCGTGCCTTCATGGTCGAAGTTGCGGGTACCAAGAACAAACGCGATGAAAACATTATTCCGGTTGTTGTCGGTGGCGACCATTCATTGATGTATTCGAACGTGGCGGGGCTGGCTGATGTTTATGGCAAGGACAATGTTGGCGTCATCCATTTCGATGCACATTACGATGCGTCCAAGCGCATGTTCGGGCACCTCATCAGCCACGGTCAGCCGGTGTATCGCCTGATCGAAGAAGGCCATGTGCCGGGCAAAAACTTTATCCAGGTGGGATTGCGGGGATATTACCCGGACGCGGATTCGTTTGAGTGGATGCGTGAACAGCAGTTCAGGTATCACACCATGGCCGATGTTGAAAAAAACGGCTGGCCAAAGGTGATGGAAGAGATCATCGCAGAAGCCAACGATGGGCCGGAGTACTTGTATATATCGCTGGATATCGACGTACTTGACCCGGCCTATATGCCCGGTACTGGCACACCTGAATCTAATGGTCTTACGCCGCGCGAAATGTTCCCCCTGATCCGTCGTCTGTGTGCGGAATCAAATGTTGTGGGGTTTGAGCTGGTAGAGCTTTTGCCCTATCGCGACGACGGGTATCAGACCGTTTTGAATTCGGAACGTCTGGTGCGCGAGTGCCTTGTTGGGATTGCCATGCGCAAAAAGGGCATTGATGTGCCCTGGTTCCTGAACGATCTGACCGCCGATGATGGCCGCGACTAGGTTGCGTTAGCTGATCCTGAGCCCTGATTTCGTGTTCAGATCACGTCGGCCATGACAAGGCGGACGATATCCTCGCGCCGGATGCCGCGTGCCTGAAGTTCGCCATCTGTCAGCCGTGACAGGCTGCGGACAAGGCGCGCCTTGGCGTTCGCCTCGCCAATGCGGAACAAGGCGTCGTAGATGCCTGAAAAGATGCTGCTGACAGTGGAAAGCAGACTTGGAAATGCGGGGCGGGGTGTGGTCGATTGTGCCATTTCGTCGATCTCGTTGGGGGAATTGCCTCTAGCCGCGATGTAGGTGTCTGACGCCGTGCCTGCCAGTGTTGTTTTCGAATAGCCGCCGTGCACCGGATGCAAATCACAGGCGTTCGATTTCGTCGTGCCGTGGTTTTACGCAAGGGAATTATCCAAGGTCGCAAAAGTCGGGTTACAGATGTTAGGGATATCAGGGTTGCACTTGCACAAGGCCCGGTTCAGATGGTTGCGGAACATTATTCTGCGATGCGGAACAAGAGGAATTATACGCCGGAAATTCGGCGCGAAAACGGAGGATCGGTCGCATGTCTGAGGCCATCGAATATGAACTGATCGGTGATGTTGCGGTGCTGGCGGCGAACAACCCGCCGGTCAATGCGTTGGGTATTGATGTCCGGCGGGGATTGCAGACCGGAATCGAGCGTGCCGAGAGCGATGGGGCAAAGGCGGTTCTGATCTATGGCAAGGGAAGGACATTTTTTGCCGGTGCCGACATTCGCGAGTTCGGCAAGCCGCTGCAGGAACCGGGTTTGCCCTCGCTTTGCAACCGGATCGAGGCCGCACCGATGCTGGTGGTTTCGATGTTGCACGGAACGGCGCTGGGCGGTGGTCTGGAGGTCGCGTTGTCGTGCCATTACCGGGTTGCGCTGCCGTCGGCTAAGGTTGGCCTGCCAGAGGTTCATCTGGGTCTCATCCCCGGCGCGGGTGGAACACAACGGTTGCCGCGCATCACCGGGGTTGAGGCGGCGTTGGACGTTATCACCAGCGGTCGCCAGGTGCGTGCGGATGAAGCCCTGAAACTGGGCCTGGTCGACAAAGTGCAGGACGGCGACCCGCGCGAGGTCGGACTGGCCTATGTGCGCGAGCTGCTGGATAGCGGCGCAAAACGGCGGGCGGTCGGCGAAATGCCCGCGCCGGAACCGGTGGATTTTGACGCGGTGCATGAGCAGGTTCTGAAAAAGGGCCGTGGACAGATGTCGCCTGCGGCAGCGGTGCGCGCTGTGCAAGTTGCCTGCGAGGCCGAGAGTTTCGAGGCCGGTCTCGCCACCGAACGCCAGATGTTCACAGACCTTATGGCGTCAGACCAGCGGCAGGGGATGATCCATGCCTTTTTTGGCGAGAGGGCCGTAGGTAAGCTGCCGGAACTGAAGGGTGTCGAGCCGCGCATGTTGCACCATGTCGGCGTGATCGGCGGTGGCACAATGGGCGCAGGGATCGCCACGGCATGTCTGCTGTCAGGACTGCCCGTCACCCTGCTGGAAATGTCGCAGGACGCGGCCCATGCGGCGAAAGAGCGGATTGCAGGTAACCTGAGCGGTGCGCTGAAACGCGGCAAGCTGAGTCAGGAAGGTCACGATGATATTCTTGAAAACAAACTGGAACTTGCCACCGGATACGGCGCGCTGAGCGGTGCCGATCTGGTGATCGAGGCCGTGTTCGAGGATATGGAGGTCAAAAAGCAGGTCTTTACCCAGTTGGATGAGGTCTGCAAGGAAGGCGCGGTTCTGGCGACCAACACCTCGTATCTGGATGTCAACGAAATTGCGGCGATGACAAAGCGGCCCGGTGATGTGATCGGGCTGCATTTCTTTTCGCCAGCGCATGTGATGAAGCTGCTGGAAGTTGTCGTCGCCGACAAGACCGCGCCGGATGTGGTGGTCACGGGTTTTGCGCTGGGTCACAGGCTGAAGAAGGTGTCGGTGCGTGCGGGTGTGTGTGACGGGTTCATTGGAAACCGCATTCTCAGCACCTACCGCACCTGTGCCGACCATATGGTTCTGGACGGTGCAAGCCCCTATCAGATCGACAAGGCGTTGACCGATTTCGGCTTTGCCATGGGGCCGTTCGCGGTGTCCGATCTGGCGGGTCTGGATATCGGCTGGGCCGTGCGCAAACGCAAACGGGCCGAGGGGATGGACCCACGCGCCCGCGACAGCTCGTACACCGACAAGCTGTGCGAGGATGGGCATTTCGGGCAGAAGACCGGCAAAGGATACTATGTCTATGAAAAAGGCAAACGCGGTGGGGTGCCGAACCCGGATGTGATGCCCCTGATTCAGGCGGAGCGGGCGGAACGGGGGATCACGCCGCGCGATTTTACCGACGCGGAAATTGTGCGCCGGTACATGACCGCGATGGTCAACGAGGCCGCGCGGGTTGTCGGCGAAGGCATTGCCCGCCGCCCGTTGGACGTGGATGTGACGCTGCTTTATGGCTACGGTTTCCCGCGCTACCGGGGTGGGCCGCTGAAATGGGCCGATATGCAGGGGTTATCAGACGTTCTGACCGATATCCGGAAATGGTCGAAAGAGGATGGCTATTTCTGGCAGCCTGCGCCTTTGCTGGAAAAACTGGTGGCCGAGGGCCGTACATTTGACGATCTGAACAAGGAAGCCTGACCATGAAACAAGCTGTCATCGTATCTGCCGCACGCACGGGGCTGGCCAAGTCATTCCGGGGATCGTTCAACATAACGCATGGCGCGACGATGGGTGGGCATGCAGTGAATGCTGCCGTTGCGCGTGCGGGGCTGGACGGTTCCGAGGTTGAGGACTGTATCATCGGCTGCGGTTTCCCCGAAGGTGAAACCGGCGGCAATATCGGGCGTCAGATTGCCATACGGTCCGGGCTGCCGATCACGGCATCGGGGATGACCGTGAACCGTTTCTGTTCTTCGGGATTGCAGACCGTAGCGCTGGCCGCGCAGGCGATTACCGAAGGTGGGTCAGGGCCGATGGTGGCGGGCGGTGTTGAAAGCATTTCGATGGTGCAGCCCAACTCGCGTACGGTGCCCGAAGCATGGATAGCGGAAAACAAGCCCGCGATTTACATGGCTATGATTGAAACGGCGGATATCGTGGCCGAACGGTATGGCATCAGCCGCGAAGAGCAGGACGAATATGGGCTGCGCTCGCAGCAGCGGATCGCGGCGGCGCAGGCGTCGGGCAAGTTCGATGACGAGATCGTGCCGATGCAGGCGACGATGGCCGTCAAGGACAAGGAAACCGGCGATGTGTCCTATAAGGAAGTCACCGTTGACCGCGACGAATGCAACCGGCCCAACACCACGCTGGAAGGGTTGTCCGGGCTGGACCCGGTGCGGGGTGCGGACAAGTTCATCACGGCAGGCAATGCCAGCCAGTTGTCGGACGGTGCGGCGGCGGTTGTTATGATGGACAGTGTCGACGCTGAAAAACGCGGGATCGAGGCAATGGGTGCCTTTAAGGGGTTCTGCGTCGCTGGGTGCGAACCGGATGAAATGGGGATCGGCCCGGTATTTGCGGTTCCGCGCCTGTTGGAGCGGCATGGGCTGAGTGTTGATGACATTGACCTGTGGGAGTTGAACGAGGCCTTTGCATCGCAGGCGCTGTATAGCCGGAACCGGCTGGGTATCGATGACGAGGTGTGCAACGTCAATGGCGGCTCGATCGCGATTGGTCATCCGTTTGGCATGACGGGCGCAAGGATGGTCGGCCACCTGATGCGTGAGGGCAAGCGACGGGGGGCCAAACTGGGCGTTGTGACCATGTGCATCGGCGGCGGAATGGGTGCTGCGGGGCTGTTTGAGATCTATTGATAGCAGGGATGTCGGGCAGGCCGTGATCCAATTGCGGCTGTAAGGAGGAGGTTGGCGGTGGACTTGAACTATACCAACGAGGAAAAGGCGTTTCGCGAAGAAGTGCGCGCTTTTCTGGCCGAGAAACTGCCCAAAGAGGTCTCGGACAAGGTGCGCGCAGGGCAGAGCCTTGGGAAGGACGGGCATGACTGGTGGCATGCCACGCTGAACGAGCGGGGATGGCTGAACTTTAACTGGCCTGCCGCGTTTGGCGGGGCGGAATGGAACGCGGTACAACGGCATATCTTCGAGGAAGAATGCGCCGCAGCCTATGCGCCGCGCATCGTACCCTTTGGTCTGTCGATGCTGGGGCCGGTGTTGCAGAAGTTCGGATCAAAGGCGCAGCAGGATCATTTCCTGCCGCGTATTCTGAATGGCGAGCATTGGTGGTGTCAGGGCTATTCCGAGCCGGGGGCGGGGTCCGATCTGGCCTCGCTCAAGACCCGCGCGGTGCGGGACGGGGATCATTATGTGGTCAACGGGCAAAAGACGTGGACCACGCTGGGGCAATACGCCAACTGGATTTTCTGTCTGGTCAGGACCGACCCGGAGGCCAAGCAGCAGGAAGGCATATCTTTCCTGCTGATTGATATGGATACGCCGGGGATCGAGGTGCGACCTATCATCCTGTTGGATGGCGCGCCCGAGGTGAACGAGGTGTTTTTCGACGACGTCCGCGTGCCGGTCGAAAACCTTGTGGGTGAAGAAAAAAAGGGCTGGACCTATGCCAAGTATCTGTTGACCCACGAGCGGACGAACATTGCCGGGGTCGGGTTCAGCCGGGCCGGCCTGGAAGCTGTCAAACGGATCGCGCAGGTCGAGTCGGCCAATGGGCGTCCGCTGATCGAAAACCCGCATTTCGCGGCGCGTCTGGCGCAGGTTGAAATTGACCTGATGGCGATGGCGACGACGAATATGCGCATTGTCAGCCAGGCCGCAGCAGGGCAAGCGCCGGGGGTTGAAAGTTCGATGCTGAAGGTCAAGGGGACAATCATTAGGCAAGAGATCAATGATCTGACCCGCCGCGCCGTTGGACCCTATGCCATGCCGTTCGCATCCGAGGCCGTCGAGGGTGACAATGACCCGATCGGGCCGGATTATGCCGCACCCGTTGCCGCGCAGTATTTCAACAATCGGAAACTGTCGATTTTTGGCGGGTCCAACGAAATTCAGCGCGGGATCATCGCCAAGATGAAGATGGGGGGCTGAGATGGATTTCAACCTGACCGATGAACGGCAAATGTTGCAGGACACGCTGCGCCGGTATCTGGCGGATCGCTATGCAACAAGCGTGCGGAACGAGATTCTGGACAGTGACACCGGACTGAGCGCCGGGATTTGGGCCGAGCTGTCGGAGCTGGGTGTGACGGGTGCCTTGTTCGCCGAGGCGGATGGTGGATTTGGCGGTGCCGGGTTCGATATCGCGACCGTGTTCGAGGAGCTGGGCCGCGCCGGGGTGGTGGAACCTTTTCTGGATACGGCGGTTCTGGGCGGCGGGTTGATTGCCGCGTTGGGCGACGCGGACCAAAGGACGCTGTTGGACGAGGTCATCGCAGGGGGTCTGCATCTGGCGTTGGCGCATGGCGAACCGGCCAGCCGGTATGATCTGAGCCGCGTCGAAACCACCGTGCGGGCGGATGACGCCGATTTGATGCTGAACGGGCGCAAGGCGGTTGTCGTGAATGCCGAGGCGGCGGGGTATCTGATCGTGTCCGCGCGTGAAAGCGGCGGGTTTTTTGATCTGGATGGTATTTCGTTGTTCCTTGTCCCTGCGGGAACGCCGGGAATGACCCTGCGAGGGTATCCGATGATGGTGGGAGGGCGCGCGGCAGAAGTTGCGCTGGATGATGTTCGGTTGCCGGAAACGGCGCGACTGGGTTCGGCTGAGGGCGCGTTTGAGCCGCTGATGGCGGCAATTGCTGCCGCGAATGTCGCGTTGGTGGCCGAAACGCTGGGGGCGATGGAAACCGCCGTTGAACTGACACGCCAGTACTTGTTGACGCGCAAACAATTTGGGCGGCCCATAGGGACGTTTCAGGCGTTGCAGCATCGGTTCGCGGATATGCTGATCGAATTGGAACAGGCCCGATCAGCGGTCATCAATGCGGCGGGGCATCTGGATGCACAGGATCGGGACCGTCAGATAGCGGCTGCGCGCAATTTGGTGTCGCGGGTTGGGCGGCTGGTGGCCGAAGAGACGATCCAGATGCACGGCGGCATTGCCATGACGCAGGAATATGAACTGGCGCATATCGCCAAGCGGATCGTCATGGCGGATCACAGGTTCGGCGACGCAGATTATCATCTGGAGCGGTTCATTGCACTCAGCGCAGCGTGACGGAGATCACCCAAAGGTCCGCAGATCGGGCTGTCAGAACGCGGTCGGGTTCGAAGTTGATCTGTCAGACCCGGACGGGTGTGCAAAGTGTCATCTGACGATCCGCGAAGATCACCTGAACAGTCAGGGCATCGTGCAT
>JBPCWT010000386.1:0-15941 GCA_051009255.1 Ruegeria sp.
CGCGCACGTTCCTCGACCGCTTGGGTCATCGGGCGGGTGATCCAGAGCTCCATCAGTGCATCCTTCCGCCGACAGGTACCGTTTGATCCGGTCCGATCAATACAATCTCGCCGTTTTTATCCGGCAAGCCCAGAACCAGAACCTCTGACATGAATTTGCCGATCTGGCGTGAGGGAAAGTTCACAACCGCCATAACTTGCTTACCCACCAGCGATGAAGGGTCGTAATGTGCAGTGACCTGGGCCGAAGATTTGCGTTCACCAATCTTGTCGCCAAAATCGATGACCATCTTGATCGCAGGCTTTCGCGCTTCGGGGTAGGGCTCGGCCCGGATGACCACGCCGACACGGATGTCCACTTTCATAAAGTCGTCAAAGGTTATTTCACTCACGCGACAACTCCTCCGATCTAAGCGTTGCCGCCTTGACTGCGCGGTGAAGCAGGTCGGGAAACCCCTCTTCTTCGTGCATCAGCACCTCAAGCGCCGCCTGAGTGGTTCCATTGGGCGAGGTCACGTTGACGCGCAGTTGGGATGGGTCCTCGTCTGCTTCCATGGCTAGCGCACCTGCCCCGGCCACGGTCGCCTTTGCCAGTTTCATGGCCAGCTCGTGCGACAATCCATGTGCCTGTCCAGCCGCAGCAAGAGTTTCAATCAGGTGAAATACATAAGCCGGGCCGGAACCGCTGACACCGGTCACGGCATCCATCTGCGCTTCGTCCTCGAGCCGCACGGTTTCCCCGACCGCAGACAAAAGGCTTTCTGCAAGTTCGACCTGCTGGTCAGACGTATGAGCGTTGCCGATTAACGCGGTGATCCCGCGCCCGATTGCAGCAGGTGTGTTTGGCATCGCCCGAATAATCGGTGTGTTGGGTCCAAGAACTTCCTCGAACGTGGCCAGCGACGTTCCGGCAGCTACGGAAACAAAAAGACTGCGCCCACCGCCCAGCGCCTGAATCGCAGGAAGCGCATCGCCCATCATTTGCGGTTTGACAGCAATCAGTACAACAGCCGGGGCTTCGGGAATCGGGGCATTGATGTTGACACCCTGTTGTTTCAACCAATCAGAGGGATATGGGTCAATCACCCAAACGGATGACGCGGGCAGGCCATTGTCCAACCAGCCTGCCAACATGGCAGAACCCATTTTGCCGCAACCTAGAAGCACCAGCCCCTGATCTGCGATGCGTGACATGTTCATGATTGCCCCTCCCCTTTAGTTCGGTTCGGGGCAAAGCTTTACGCGCGGCCGTAAGCCTCTGCAATGGCGACCTGCATTGCATCTTCCGGAGTACGATTGCCCCAAGTCACCAACTGGATCGCCGGATAATAGCGTTCAGAGCTTATGACAGATGCCGTAATCATCGTGTTTATCTGCTCTGGGCTGGCGGATTGTGCGCCTGCAAGAACAAGCCCGTAACGATAAACCATCAGCTTTTGCTTCGCCCAGTATGTAAAGGCACCTGCCCAGCACTGATCGTTCATCTTGTTCAGCAATTCATAAAGTTCTGGTACGCGTTCCTGCGGTGGTTCCATTTCGAAAGAGCAGACCATGCGAAGAGTTTCGTCATAGTTGGACCACGCCAAAGTGATTGAGTATGTGCGCCACTGGCCTTCGACGGCCATGGCGATCTGGTCATCGCCGATACGGTCGAAATCCCAATCATGGTGTTCGGCCAGGTGTTCGACGATGTCGATCGGATGAATGTCTTCTTCGAGATACTGTTCGGAAAGGGCCATGGTGCCACCTCACTAATCTCTAGCATTTCGGGACTGGCAGCGCCCCAGCGCTAGTTGCCTGCTCTATAAGCCGGGTTTTCCCCCTGGGCTTGTACTAAATATGGTGCGATGTGGGCGAGACTCTGGCAACCCCCAATTTTGGGGATAACTGCAATAAGTTGTGGATAGCCAGCAACGCCGCTCAAAATATTGGCATCTCTCGCAGCTTTGACTTGATTAATTTCTGCAACGCGTCAAACTGCGCTGCACTGCACAACCCATCAATGGATTGCGCAGCGCTGCCTTTAGACAAATTGTTGAAATCTGGCGAAACGCCCCGGCGTTACTTGTCGAGTTTAGCCTCGAGCGCAGCAATACGTTCTTCAAGCGCTGCGTTTTCTTCGCGGGCTTTTTGCGCCATCGCACGCACAGCATCAAATTCTTCACGCGTGACAAAATCACGGTCGGCCAGCCAGCGGTCCATCATGGATTTCATCGCATTCTCGGCCTCTTCCCGCGCGCCCTGCGCCACACCCATGGCGTTGGTCATCAGCTGGGAAACGTCGTCAAGAATCTTGTTGCGGCTTTGCATGTCTTTACTCCGGTATCTCGGTTGCCCTCTATATGGGCAATGAAAGGTCCGGGCTCAAGGTTGACTTGCCCATTAAACCCCGGGCAATGAGACGCATATGCAGGCTGTTTTGAATTTTCCCGATCTGTCACCCGAATTATTCTCGATCTCTCTGTTCGGGATGGAATTTGCGCTGCGCTGGTACGCGCTGGCCTATATCGCCGGTATTCTTATCGCCTGGCGCATGGCGCTGGTGGCGCTGCGCCGTCCCAAACTGTGGCCTGCGGATACACCGCCGATGACCGCGCAACAGGTGGAGGATCTGCTGACATGGATCATTGTCGGCGTAATCCTGGGCGGGCGTCTGGGGTTCGTTCTGTTCTATCAACCCGCTTATTATCTGCACAACCCGATGGACATCCTGAAGGTCTGGCAGGGCGGTATGTCATTTCATGGCGGTCTATTGGGCGTTATTGCGGCTGCTCTGATTTTTGCGAGGCGGTACAAGATTGCCGCGCTATCGCTGGCGGATCTGGTTGCGCACACGGTTCCGCCAGGTCTGATGCTGGGTCGGCTGGCCAATTTCGTGAATGCCGAGTTGTGGGGCCGTCCCAGCGAACTGCCCTGGGCGTTCGTGTTTCCCGGTGCCGCCGCGCAGGACTGCCCCGGCGTAGCTGACCTGTGCGCACGCCATCCATCACAACTATACGAAGCCGCATTGGAGGGGCTGTTGCTAGGCGCGCTGCTTTTGTGGCTTGTTTACCGACGGGGTGCGTTCCGAACACCCGGAGTGGTGATGGGTGTATTCTTTGCAGGTTACGGCATTTCGCGTTTTATCGTCGAATTCTTCCGCCAACCGGATGCGCAGTTTGTGTCGCACGGCAATCCGTTGGGGTTGGCGTGGCAGGCTGGCGGGTATGGCCTGACGATGGGTCAGGTCCTTTCGCTGCCGATGATTGCAATCGGACTCTGGTTCGTTTGGCGGGCCAGACGGGCGGCAGCATGAGCCTGAAAAACCAGTTGATTGCCCGGATTCGTCAGGACGGGCCGATGACAATTGCCGAATACATAGCCGAATGCCTGTTGCACCCGACACACGGGTATTACGTCAGCCGCGACCCATTGGGCGCTGCGGGGGATTTCACCACAGCCCCCGAGATTAGTCAGATGTTTGGCGAACTGATCGGGCTGTGTCTTGCGCAATCTTGGCTGGAACAGGGGCGGCCCGACGGTTTCGAACTGGCCGAACTTGGCCCCGGGCGCGGCACTTTGATGAGTGACATTTTAAGGGCAACAAAGGGTGTGCCCGGATTTCATGAGGCGGCACAGATCACGTTGGTCGAAGCCTCGCCAACCCTGCGCGATGTTCAAGCCAAGACACTGGCCGGGTACGCGCCCCAGTGGATCGGGACAGCCGCCGAATTGCCCGAGGCACCGTTGTTTCTGGTGGCAAACGAGTTTTTTGATGCCCTACCCATCCGCCAGTTTTTGCGCGACGGTCAAGGATGGTGCGAAAGGCTGGTGGGTGTGCAAGGCGAAACCTTGTCATTCGGATTGGGTGCCCGGATGCCGCAGGCAGCGCTGGAACACCGGCTGAACGATACAAATGAGGGTGATCTGGTCGAAATCTGCCCCTCGGCCCCGCTGATCATTGCGCAACTGACCGAACGCATCGCGACCCATAGCGGCGCTGCGTTGATTGTCGATTACGGCGACTGGCGCTCGTTAGGAGATACCTTTCAGGCCGTGCGCAAACATACCCGGACCAATCCCCTGACCGAACCCGGCATGGCCGACCTGACAGCACATGTGGATTTCGAAGCGTTGGCCGTTGCAGCCAAAATTGCCGGGTGCGAGTATACCCGCCTGACACCTCAGGGTGTGTTTCTGGAACGACTGGGAATTACCGACAGGGCAAAAGTCTTGGCATCTGGAATGCCTGAATCAGCGGTCGAAAACCTGACAGGCGCACATCGCCGGTTGACGCACCCCGATGAAATGGGAAACTTGTTCAAAGTACTGGGTCTGTACCCCCTTCAATTTTCACCGCCACCCGGACTTGAACCATGACATTGGAAATTCTTACATCCGACCTGTTGTCCCCGGTTCGCCACGGTTTTTTCAGCCGTCGGGGCGGTGCTTCGTCCGGTATTTTCGCGGGACTGAACTGCGGATTGGGATCATCGGACCTGACAGAGGCCGTAGACCTGAACCGCAAACGCGTTGCAGAGGCGATGGAAGTTGATCCTGTTGAAATGGTCGGCGTGCATCAAATGCACTCGCCCAACGTTGTGACCGTTGATGCACCGTTAAACGGAGAACGGCCAAAAGCGGACGCGCTGGTAACAAACGTTCCCGGACTGGCCCTGACAATTCTAACCGCCGATTGCCAACCGGTTCTTTTTGCCGACCATGACGCGAATGTGATCGGTGCCGCCCATGCGGGTTGGCGTGGTGCGCTGGATGGCGTTTTGGAGGCAACCCTGGACACAATGGAGAGTCTGGGCGCAAGGCGGGAAAACATTTCTGCCGTCATCGGCCCAACGATTTCGCAGCGCGCATACGAGGTCGGCCCCGAGTTTTTGGGCGACTTCATGGCGGAATCGCCAGAAAACGCCCGATTCTTTGCGAACGGCCAAGGCGATCGTCTGCAATTTGATTTACCCGCGTTTGGCCTGCACCGGTTGCGTCAGGCAAATGTCGGATATGCCGAATGGACAAGGCATTGCACGTACTCTGACGCTGACAGATTTTATTCTTACCGGCGATCAACTCATGCAAACGAAGCGGATTACGGGCGACTGATTTCAGCCATTCGACTGTAAATTGTGGCGCAATTAAGGCATATTTGCCCCGAATTTGACGTAATTATTTAGTCTAAATTATTAAGAATCGAATGAAATTTTCCGCAAGGGTTCAGTTGCTTATCGGACGTAATGAGCACGCATAACCCGGAAAAGTTAACAAAGAGGTGCTCAAACCCTGCATTTTGGCCTCAATTCTTCTCGGATGAGCCTTATCCCTGCCGCAAATCAGGGGCACAGTCGGGATAGACGAGGATAGTGGGCATCAGACCCAACAAGAGCAGGATTAGTGAAATGAAATCGAAATCTCGCTTTCTCATGGCCGTTTTAGCTGCTGCAAACGAGCAGGAACTAGAGATGCCCTGGAAACGGATTTCAAGCCACTCTGTCGAGATAGCGCGCCGTATGGCTGCCAAGCGCTGAACTGACAAAACCTGAGGGCCAAGCTGCCGGCCCGATGGAAGACACGCACCGGACGCTGACCTCGGGCCTGTGCGAAAAAAAAGCTGCAGATTGGCAGCATGTTTCAGAGGTCGTGTGTGCGCGGGCAATTCCCGCCTGCGTTTGTAATGAGTTTGTCTGGGGGGTCATTGAATTGACCAAAGGTACGCAAGATAGGGTAAAAAAGCGCCGCTGCAGCGGCAGCGCACCTACGGCTATCCACATATTTCGAGACAAAAAACACTACTGCCGGGCAGGCATACGAAGGGGTTCGGCCTGCCACGACAGCCTTTAGAGGGGACGGAATAGGTATGACGATTCCTAATTCACTGGCGCGCGCCGCCAGAAATGCCGTTGAAACCTCGGCACTTCTGCGCGAGGCGCCAAGGCCGGGAGCCACGCAACGGGCTCAGCTGCGTCGATATGAAGTCAGCACATTACTAAGCAATGGCGAAATCGCGCAGACGCGGCACATTGCACCAGCGCTACCATTGTTCGAAGACGCCTTTACCGCGTTTACCCGCGGTTCATTGGTTGAAACTGACCAGGGTCCGATGGCGATCGAGGATCTTTTGCCAGGTGACAAGGTTCTGACCCAAGATGGCGAAGCTGAAACCGTTCTATGGAAAGGTTCAGTTACATTGCTTCCGGGCAGGGCTGATTCACGCGGCCGTACCCGACCACTGACACGAATTATGGCTGATACCTTTGGTATGCAGAAACCAATGTCAGGTGTGATTGCCGGGCCATCCGCACGACTGCTTGCGACACCGTCGCATTTGCGTCGCCTTGCAGCTGGTGGGCCGCTTTTGACACCGGCCAGCGAGTTTCAGGATGGAATGGGTATCATA
Organism: Ruegeria sp.; assembly: GCA_051009255.1. Taxonomy (GTDB): domain Bacteria; phylum Pseudomonadota; class Alphaproteobacteria; order Rhodobacterales; family Rhodobacteraceae; genus Ruegeria. The sequence continues at coordinate 6,385 of JBPCWT010000386.1, forward strand.
GAAACAATACCGCCGACACCGGTTGAATTGTTTCACATCTGTCTACGGCGTCATGCGGTAATTCGCATAGACGGCCTGCAATTCGAAACCTATCATCCCGGTGTCAATGCCGTGAAGCTGATCAGTCATTCGTTGCGCTCGATTTACCTGAACCTGTTTTCACATGTGGAATCGCTGGCTGACTTTGGTCCGCTGCTGTATCCACGTGCCGGAGATGGAGAAGTCGACGCAATAACCGCGTAACCAGTACTGCATAATGGGGGGCATCATGCAGATAATTCTAAGTTGGGGTTTTTCCCTTTTGATCGCGGCCATGTTGCCGCCATGTGGCGCGCATCCAGGCAATGCGCAGATCACGCCGTTCGGTTCATCCGCTCTTCAAGGACGTCGAACGGGACTCCGGGCTCGTCTTTCGCGCCGCGGATAACAAGCGAGGTTTTTACACTGGCCACGTTGGACGTGGTCAGTAACTCGCCCGTCAGAAATTGCTGAAAACTGCTGAGATCCGGTGCGACGCATTTCAGGATAAAATCCACCTCGCCGTTCAACATGTGGCATTCGCGAACCAGCGGCCAATCGCGGCAGCGTTCTTCGAACGCACGCAGTTCGGTTTCCGCCTGGCTTTCCAAACCGACCATGGCAAATACCTGAACCTCGAATCCCAGTTCGCGCGCATTTACTTCGGCGTGGTAACCGCGGATCAATCCGGCTTCTTCCAGAGTGCGCACCCGCCGAAGACATGGCGGAGCAGAGATTCCGACGCGTTTTGCCAGTTCGACATTGGTCATGCGACCGTCTGCCTGTAATTCCGCAAGTATCATGCGGTCAATTTCATCCAGCCGAGTCGTGACCATTCAATGCTCCTGAATTTTCGGTTGTTATAGCAGCACCCAAGCAATGCGCAATAATCTTTCGTGTTTGCGCAATATTCTGTATTCTCAAGGCTCTTTTTTTACGTTCCCCCCTGAAACGCATAACGGATCTGTCACAGGAAAGGGCTTTAAGCCTGTGATCTGCACCGCTATATCCAAGCGCTGAGGGCCGCAGGTCCGCAGAGGCAGATTCAGTTGGGGGACACAATGGCCGAGACACGACACACCAAGGTTCTGATCATCGGGTCCGGACCCGCCGGGTACACTGCGGGCGTATATGCAAGTCGCGCGATGCTGGAGCCGATCCTTGTGCAGGGGATCGAGCCGGGCGGTCAGCTGACTACAACGACCGACGTTGAAAACTATCCCGGATTTACCGAGGTTCAGGGCCCCGACCTGATGATCAAGATGCAGGAACACGCCGCGGCCATGGGGTGCGAAGTTATAGGCGACATCATCAGTGACCTTGATATGTCGAAACGCCCTTTTACCGCTGCGGGGGACAGCGGAACCATTTACACGGCGGATGCCGTAATTCTGGCGACAGGCGCGCGCGCGAAATGGCTGGGCTTACCCTCCGAGGATAAATTCAAGGGATTTGGTGTTTCGGCCTGTGCCACGTGCGATGGGTTCTTTTATCGCGGCCAAGAGATCGTGGTAATTGGCGGCGGGAACACCGCCGTCGAAGAAGCGTTGTTCCTGACGAACTTTGCCAGCAAAGTCACATTGATTCACCGTCGTGACGAATTGCGTGCGGAAAAGATTCTGCAGGATCGGTTATTCAAAAACGAAAAAATCGAGCCTTTGTGGTTTCACGAGTTGGATGAAGTCGTCGGAACCGACGCGCCGCTGGGTGTCGAGGGCGTGAAAGTTAAGAACGTCAAGACAGGCGAGATCAGCGAAATTCCCTGCAAGGGCGTGTTTGTTGCCATCGGACACGCCCCGGCGAACGAACTGGTAAAGGATGTGCTTGAAACCCACATGGGCGGCTATGTCGTGACGAAACCGGGCACCACCGAAACCTCGATTCCGGGTGTCTATGCCGCTGGTGACCTGACCGACCACGTGTACCGACAGGCCGTAACCTCGGCTGGCATGGGTTGCATGGCGGCGCTGGATGCGGAACGGTTTCTGGCCGAGCAGGAGTAACCTGTTCACCCAAGCAAAGCGGACGGCCGGTGTGTTTCAGATTTCCAATGTCGTGGAAACACGAGGCCGTGTATTGACCCCTGCCCTTACCCAAAGCAGACTCTTGCATAGCGAGGCAATAAACGGGTGACCCTTTTGGCAAGCGCTCTGTGGAGAGGCAGCTGGACAACCCGGCTTAGGATCATTTCCGGTCTGGTCCTGATGACCTATGTGTTTTTCCACTTTGTTAACATCGGACTGGGACTGTTTGACCCAATGTGGATGAACGCGATGCAGGACGTGCGTCAGTTCATATCGCGCAGTCTAATCGGCTCGGTCTTGCTGTATGGATCATTTCTGACCCATATGGGCCTGTCGCTGATGTCGCTGGCGCAGCGGCGCACGTTGCAGATGCCGTTTCATTCCTGGTTACAGGTCATTCTGGGCCTGCTGATCCCGTTACAGCTGATCTCTCATATGGTTCAAACGCGGCTGGCACACGAGATCTACGATGTGAACGACAGGATGAGTTATTTGGCCATTCTGATGTGGCCGAATGAATCCATCTGGTGGCAAAGCACTCTGTTGCTGATTGTCTGGATCCACGGTTGTATTGGCCTGCACCTGTGGCTGCGATTGACGCGATGGTGGGGCAAAGCGATACCTTATCTGATTGGCGTGGCGGTTTTCGTGCCCGCGTTTGCTTATGCCGGGCTGATTTCTGAGGGGCGCAGAATGTACGCGGATTTCGCGGACCCTGACCTGCGTGATCAGTACATCGAATACTTCAACTGGCCTGAACCAAGCGAATTCCATTATTTGGCAGACGTCACAACTTGGGGGAAATCCATATTTTGGGTGCTTCTGGCGCTGACGGCAGTTGTTTATGCAGCACGCAAGATCTGGCGGAGGCGACACACCGTTCGCGTGACATATGTGGACGGGCCGGAAATTCAGTCAGAACTGGGCCTGACCTTGCTAGAGATATCGCAGGCAAACAGCGTTCCGCACACCGCGCTGTGCGGTGGCAAAGGACGTTGCACCACCTGCCGCGTCATCGTCGAAGAAGGGGCCGAACTACTGCACCCCCCGACAGAGGTAGAGGCGCGCAGCCTTGCGGCAGTCGGTGCCCCGCCGGGAACGCGGCTGGCGTGCCAGATCCGACCGACCGACCCATCAACCGTTTTTCGTGTTTTCCGTCCAAATGGCGGGCGGAACCGGGCCCATGCCAGCCAAGGCGAAGAACGGCAGTTGGCGATCCTGTTTCTGGACATGAGAGGGTTTACGGCACGAACTGCGGGTCAGCTGCCCTATGACGTGGTATTTCTATTGAACCGTTTCTTTGATGCCATCGTTCCGGCCATTACCAATAGTGGCGGGATCGTCGACAAGTATCTGGGCGACGGGTTGTTGGCAGTGTTCGACAGACCGGATGCCACAAGATCGGCCCAGGCCGGGCTGAAGGCCGCCGAAGAGGTCGGTCAGGCGCTGGAACGGTTCAATATGCAGGTCGCCGCCGAAGGCAGCCCGGAAATTCGCATCGGGATGGGCTTGCATCTGGGCGAACTTGTCGTCGGAGAAATTGGGGCCGCCGGACATGCTGCCCGAACAATCATCGGCGATGCGGTCAACGTGGCGAGCAGGCTTGAAGCGGAAACCAAGGGACTGGGTGTTGAGCTTTTGGTCTCGGCAAAGGTGCTGCAATCGGCAGGATTTGATACCGAGCAATTGGAGATGCGAGAATTTCAGCTGCGCGGGGTCTCAGAACCTGTGCCGGCCCTGTCAATGACCCGCGCGCGGGAGTTGAGAGCGCACATTAGCAACGCTGAAAAACAGTCGATAGCTTAGTGGAAAACCCCTCTATAGGTCGCCAGACGTTCGTCAAAGTCATGCAATGCCGGAAAAACCTTCCATTTTGGGCAAAAACCGCTCATATGGTCCTTTGTTTAAGAACCGATATGGACATTGGCGGATTAGAGGGGCACATGCCCCGGAAAAACCCTGAATCACCGACATGATCGACACCGCGACGAGAGTATACCCATGACAATGTTAAGCAATCTGGCCCCGATCACCGAACTTTATGTGTCTTACGACTCGGCCCAGAAACTAAAGGTCGAAGCAGCAGACCTGACAAGCTGGGATCTGACACCGCGCCAGATCTGCGATCTGGAATTGTTGATGAATGGCGGCTTTAACCCGCTCAAGGGTTTTTTGTCGGAAGCGGATTATGACAACGTCGTCGAGAATATGCGTCTTGCCGATGGCACCTTGTGGCCGATGCCGATCACGCTGGATGTAGGCGAAGAGTTTGCCGACAAGATTGAACTGGGCCAGGACATCGCCCTGCGCGATCAGGAAGGCGTTATCCTTGCGACCATGACCGTCACCGATCGCTGGGTGCCGAACAAGGCGAACGAGGCGGAAAAAGTCTTTGGCGCGGACGACGATGCCCACCCGGCCGTGAACTATCTGCACAATGCGGCAGGCAAGGTTTACCTGGGCGGTCCGATCACCGGTATTCAGCCGCCGATCCACTATGATTTCAAGGCACGCCGGGACACGCCGAACGAGTTGCGCGCCTATTTCCGCAAACTTGGCTGGCGTCGCATCGTCGCGTTCCAAACCCGGAACCCGCTGCACCGGGCGCATCAGGAACTGACCTTCCGCGCCGCAAAGGAAGCGCAGGCCAACCTGCTGATCCATCCGGTCGTTGGAATGACCAAACCGGGCGACGTGGATCACTTTACCCGCGTCCGCTGTTACGAAGCCGTGCTGGACAAGTACCCTGCCTCGACCACATCCATGTCGTTGCTGAATCTTGCGATGCGCATGGCTGGCCCACGCGAGGCAGTATGGCACGGGTTGATCCGCGCCAATCACGGTTGCACTCACTTTATCGTTGGTCGTGATCACGCCGGTCCGGGCAAGAACTCTGCAGGCGAAGATTTCTATGGCCCCTACGATGCTCAGGATCTGGTTCGCAAGTTCCAGGACGAGATCGGTATCGAAATGGTCGACTTCAAGCACATGGTCTATGTGCAGGAACGTGCACAATATGAGCCCAATGACGAGATCAAGGACAAGGACAACGTCACGATCTTGAATATCTCGGGCACCGAACTGCGCCGTCGTCTGCGCGAAGGACTGGAAATACCTGAATGGTTCTCGTTCCCAGAAGTGGTGACGGAACTGCGCCGCACCTCGCCACCGCGTTCGGATCAGGGTTTTACCGTCTTCTTCACTGGCTTTTCGGGTTCCGGAAAATCAACCATCGCCAACGCGCTTATGGTCAAACTGATGGAAATGGGCGGGCGCCCGGTAACGCTGTTGGATGGTGACATCGTTCGTAAGAACCTGTCGTCCGAGTTGGGTTTCTCGAAAGAGCACCGCGATCTGAACATCCGTCGCATTGGCTATGTCGCCAGCGAAATCACCAAGAATGGAGGCATCGCAATCTGTGCGCCGATCGCGCCATACTCCTCTACCCGCCGTGCGGTGCGCGAGGATGTCGAGGCATTTGGCGCCTTCTGCGAAGTGCATGTGGCGACCAGCATCGAAGAATGCGAACGCCGCGACCGCAAGGGGCTTTACAAGCTGGCGCGCGAAGGGAAGATCAAGGAATTCACTGGAATTTCAGACCCGTATGATGTTCCCGAGTCACCGGAACTTCGCGTCGAAACCGAAAATGTGGATGTCGACAATTGCGCCCATCAGGTACTTCTGAAACTGGAAAGCATGGGTTTGATCACGGGCTCGTAACCCTTGCACCTCATTCAAACACAGGGCGGCCTCCGATATTCGGGGGCCGTTCTTTTTTCAGTGGCCAGTCACGCCGGCGTTGACAAAGAACCGTTGTCTTTGTGCTTATGAATTGTCTTTTCAGGATTGGCCGGGAATGAAACAAAACCTGCCCTCTGTTGCCGGGTTCTGGTATGGGTCCGACCTGTCATGGCTTGAAACGCTTTGTATTCAGTCGTTTCTGGACCATGGGCATCACTTTGTTCTTTACCTGCCTCAGATGATCAAAGGCGTTCCAGAAGGCGCAGAAGTCCGATCAGCATCCGAGATATTCTGGCCACCGCCATTCAGCCTTGAAGAAAAGGAACGGCACAAGGTTGCCGTTTTTTCAGACTTGTTTCGATTGCACCTGTGCCAACAGACCGACTTTATCTGGGTTGATCTGGATGCATTTTGTGTAAAACCGTTTGATTTTGATACGCCTTGGGTTTTTGGCGATTGTCGGGATGGGCTAATTCCAAACGGCGTACTGGGCTTACCCAAGGGTTCGGAAACGCTGGCGCTGATGTCGGATTTTGTGATGTCGCCTAACCCAACCCAGCCGTGGCGCGGGAAAAGGTTGAAGCGCCTGAATCGCCGCAGGATAGATGCAGGTGAAACCTGGGGGATTGAAAGCCTGCCGTGGGGGTGTTCAGGACCCAAGGCGCTGAATCATTTTCTGCATCAAACCGGAGAAGATAAACACGCATTAGGCCCGGACGCCCTGTATCCTTTGGTACCCGGCGAATTGTGGCGGCTGCACATTCCAAGCGTGGCCACCGCGGACATAGAACGCGAGGGTGTCTATTCAGTGCATATTTACGGACATCAAAAAAAGGAAATGGCCAACAAATTGTCTGGATTACCCAAGCCAAATTCTTATCTGGACAGGATTTGCCGCCGCCACAGCATTGATCCGACGGCAAACCCCATTGTGCGATTAAACTGGATGAAACAGATTGCCGAATAAGGTTCTGGATTTTCAAAAAGCTGCAGGGTTGGCGGTCGCTACACCTTGTCCGGCAAATCAACTTGACCGCGCATCAGGACGAAACCCTTTCCGGCAATTTTTATGCCACTAATGGCGTCTGCCGAACCAACACGCGTCACGGTCGCCTGACCAGGGCGGCCCAGGTCGTGACCCTGCTCGGCGATAAACCTATCCTTGGGCATCAGGCCATACTTCCACAAGTACGCGGCCATGGCGCCGGTCGCAGAACCGGTAAAGGGGTCTTCGGGTGGGCTGGGCGGCGCCAGCAACAAACGCGAAAATGTATCGCCCGCATCAGTTGCCCCCTGAAGCGTCACAAGAAATGGTTCCGCCATGTCCGACCCCGAATACCCGGCAACAGCAGCCACCTGCCGCAGCGGACCTTCGACCAGTTGCGCCGCACGCAGCGCGTCGTGATCGCGCAGGACAGTTACGCAGAATGGCAAGCCCGTTGAGACAAGTTGCGGCTGCGAAATGATGGCATCAGCCGGAAGCCCGACGGCCGCGGCGACCATTTCGGCAGGCACCTCGACACCGAACTGAGGGGCGACCGTTGTCATTTCGATCTCGTCGCCATTCAGTTGTATCGCCACAATCCCTGCCCCGGTTTCCAGGGTCAGAGCGTCACCTTTGAACATTCCGCGCGAGCGCATGGCTTCCACGGTGGCAATCGTTGGGTGACCTGCGAATGGAATCTCTCGGCTGGCAAGGAAGTACCGCACATGAATATCCGCGAAATCCGATGGTCCGGTGAAAGTGCACTCGACCAACGACGTTTCACGAACGTAGGACAAACAAACGTCATCAGGCAGATGTGCGCCGCCATGAACAACTGCACAACCGTTGCCGCCAAAGGGTTTGTCGCTGAACGCATCAACCCAGTCAAATTCAAACCAGCTCATCCGCTGTCTCCCCATCAGTCTTACCGCAGGTCGAGCGCACCCGACCACTCGGCTTGGTTATCCGTTAAACCGGTCAGTGTGATTTATTGAAATAAGCTGCGCAGCGGTCGATCAGTGAACGGCCACTGGTGAAAAATCATGCTGGCGAGCAAGTACAAAAGCCAGCTTTCGGTCGGCAACCAGTGCCAGTTGCTGTCCGTTGGCATCATGGACCGCATACAAGTGATCCAGATCGCCAGCCTGATCCCGCAGATCCTGCGGCAGATCGGCGACATCGACGGCTTTCACGTAAACGATCCGGTCGCCTTCGGTGTTGATTTCATACGGTGTGTTCATAGCTTACCCCTTTTTTATGTTGATCGTTTGCACCACGGATTCCGGAACGGCACGGGTCAGGTCCACATGCAGCAGACCGTTTTCCATGATCGCTTCGCCAACCTCGACACCATCAGCCAGCACGAACATGCGCTGAAACTGGCGCGCGGCGATCCCGCGATGCAGGAACACGCGCCCGTCGCTGTCGTCGCGTTGACGGCCCCGGATCACCAGCTGGCGTTCCTCGATCGTGATCGACAGATCATCTTCGGCGAACCCGGCCACGGCCAAAGTTATCCGATAGGAAAAATCCGAAGTCTGTTCGATGTTGTATGGCGGATAACCTTCGTTTCCGCCCTTTGCCGAACGCTCCAAAAGGCGTTCCAACTGCTCGAACCCCAACAGATGCGGGTATGAGCCAAGAGTAAGTTTTGACACGTTTTCTCGTCCTTTTTTGTCAAAGCGACGTATGAGCGGCCCCAAAGCGGCAACCGCGCATAATAGAATATGGGAAGAAACCAAGATGTCCACAAGGTCTATGCGGTTTCAAATTAACGCACTATCGTGTGTGACAAGCACCACAATGGACACCGAGTCGCCTATGAATGCGCCTTCTGATCTTTCGATGAAGACCGACGAAGTTTTGCGGGTCGAATTGGAAGTATTTCGCCGTCAGCACCGCGATCTGGACGCGGCGATAGAGGCACTGGAATCGACAGGTACAGCGGACCAGCTGACGATCAAGCGGCTGAAAAAGCAGAAATTGCGTCTAAAGGACATCATTCGGTTGATCGAAGACCGGCTGACGCCCGATATAATCGCCTGAAACGCTTGTCCAACCGGGCCTGAACCCCACTGTACCGCATTGCCACCAAAGCGGATTTGGCTATAGTGCCCGCTCTTTCCGAGGGCGGAGTCACTGCAAATGGGCGACATCAAGGTAGGGATCATCATGGGCAGCCAGTCAGACTGGCCCACCATGAAAGAGGCAGCTGATATTCTGGACGAGATGGGCGTCTCTTACGAGGCCCGGATCGTTTCAGCACATCGACCCCCGGACCGCCTGTGGTATTATGGCAAGACAGCCGTAGATCGGGGTTTGCAGGTAATTATTGCCGGGGCTGGCGGTGCTGCGCATTTGCCGGGGATGATGGCATCGAAAACGCGGGTTCCGGTAATCGGCGTTCCGATACAGACCCGCGCGCTGTCGGGCGTCGACTCGCTGTATTCTATCGTTCAAATGCCCAAGGGCTTTCCGGTTGCAACAATGGCAATTGGCGCCGCCGGCGGTGCAAATGCCGGGCTGATGGCTGCAGGCATCCTTGCACTACAGGATGAAGCACTTGCTAATCGGCTGGATGATTGGCGAAGTGCCCTGTCCGCGTCGATCCCAGGGGAGCCCGAAGGATGAGCCGTATCGGTTTCATCGGAACCGGACATGTTGCAGCCCCGATGGCGCGTTTCCTGTCCGCGAAGGGGCATGACATCGCGGTTACCGAACGCAATGTCGACGTATCATCCCAGTTGGCTAAGGAATTGGGTGTGACCGTAACCAGCCCGCAGTCTGTC
>JBPCWT010000387.1:0-4619 GCA_051009255.1 Ruegeria sp.
ATGTGCCGTTGCTCTTGCCCCCGGACCCTTGGCCGGGGTATGAGCGTTTCTCAAATAGGAAGCAGGCAAGAGGCATTTCATGCGCAGAGTCGTTGTAACCGGTCTGGGATTGGTCACTCCTTTGGCCAGCGGGGTCGAGGAAACGTGGTCACGGCTTCTGGCCGGAGAATCGGGCGCGGGTCCGATCAACTTGTTCGATGCCGAGGCAAGCGGTGTCACCACCACATATGCTTGCGAAGTTCCGCGTGGCAATGGCACCGATGGGACGTTCAATCCAGACGACTGGATGCCGCCAAAAGAGCAACGTAAAATCGAGGATTTCATCCTTTACTCAATCGCTGCGGCAGAAATGGCTTGTAAGGATTCAGGCTGGCTGCCCGAAGACGAAGAAGACCGCCTGCGCACAGGGGTAATGATCGGTTCTGGCATTGGTGGCCTTGGGTCGATTGCAAACACAGCTAACCTGATAAAGGAAAAAGGACCGCGTCGTGTATCGCCGTTCTTTATTCCGGGTGCGCTGATCAACCTGGCCTCGGGGCAGGTTTCGATCCGGTTCGGATTCAAGGGGCCAAATCATTCAGTCGTAACCGCCTGTTCCACCGGGGCGCACGCGATCGGTGACGCCAGCCGGATTATTCGGGCGGGTGATGCAGATGTCATGGTGGCAGGTGGCGGCGAGGGCTGCATTTGCGAAATCGGCATAGCAGGTTTCAATGCGTGTAAAGCGTTGTCGACCAAATTTGCCGACAACCCGAAAAGCGCAAGCCGCCCTTATGACGTCGATCGCGATGGGTTCGTGATGGGCGAAGGTGCGGGTGTCGTTGTTCTGGAAGATTACGAACACGCCAAAGCGCGCGGCGCCAAAATCTATGCCGAAGTTCTGGGTTACGGTATGTCCGGCGATGCCTATCACATTACAGCACCGTCCGAAGACGGAGATGGGGCAGAGCGTTCGATGAGAGCAGCCTTGCGCAGTGCCGGGCTGGAGCCGACAGATGTTGATTACATCAACGCCCACGGCACATCGACAATGGCTGATACTATCGAACTGGGCGCTGTCGAACGGCTGCTTGGCGATCATGCCAGTGATGCAACCATGTCTTCGACCAAGTCGGCCACCGGCCACTTGCTGGGTGCAGCTGGCGCGATCGAGGCGATATTCTCGATCCTGGCAATTCGTGATCAGGTCGCCCCGCCGACAATCAATCTGGAGAACCCGGCCGTCGAAACACCGCTTGATCTTGCCGCAAATGAAAAGCGCGAGCGCGAGATCAATGTCGCCTTGTCAAACTCGTTTGGCTTTGGTGGTACCAACGCAAGCGTGATTTTCGGAAAGGTCAGCTGAATGTGGCGTGGTCTTGCGTCTAACATGCTGACCGTTTTGGTGGTTGGCATGTTTCTGGCAGCGGGTTTGGTTATCTGGGGGCAGGCACAGTACACCGCCGAAGGACCGCTGGACAGCCCGATCTGCCTGCGTGTAGAGCGCGGGTCAAACATGACACGGGTCAGTCAGGATCTTCAGGAAAAAGGCGCTGTTACCAGCGCCACAGTTTTCCGCATGGGTGCCGAGTACGCTGACAAATCACAACAGCTTAAGGCAGGCAGCTTTCTTGTGCGTGAAGGCTCGTCCATGGAACAGATCGTAGAAGGTATTACCAAGGGCGGGGCCAGCACCTGTGGAACCGAGATCGTGTATCGCATCGGCGTGAGCCGTAACCAGACGCTGGTCCGCGAGCTGGATCCAGCGACGCTGGATTTTGTCGAGGTTGCATCATTCAACCCCGCCGAAGAAGAAACGCCCTCGGCCTATTCTGAAAAGCGCGCCGAAAGAGATACCCGTTACCGCATCGCGATGGCCGAAGGCGTAACCGTCTGGCAGGTGGTCGAGGCGCTGAAGGGCATCGATGTGCTGGCCGGAGAGGTGAGCGAACTACCTGCAGAAGGTATGTTGGCACCAGACAGTTACGAGGTGACGTCAAATACCGACCGCACCGAAGTTTTGGAAATGATGCAGCAAAAACAACAAGCTCGGGTGAATGCCATTTGGGAAAACCGTCAGGACGGCTTGCCCTTGGACAGCCCCGAGGAAATGTTGATCCTGGCGTCTATCATCGAAAAGGAAACCGGTGTTCCGCAGGAGCGGCGTCAAGTTGCCAGTGTGTTTGTGAACCGATTGAACCGCGGGATGAAGCTGCAGACGGATCCGACGGTGATCTATGGGGTTACCAAGGGCCAGGGCTCTTTAGGGCGTGGATTGCGGCGGAGCGAGTTGCGCCGGGCCACGCCGTTTAACACCTATCTGATCGACGGATTGCCCCCGACACCGATTGCCAATCCCGGACCCGCCAGTCTGGAAGCCGCTGTCGCACCGGACGAGACAGAGTTCGTGTTCTTTGTTGCGGACGGAACCGGCGGCCATGCTTTTGCCGAGACATTGCAAGAGCACAATCGAAACGTCGCCAAATGGCGCGAGATCGAAGCGCAGCAACAGGACTCGGGCAACTAATCAAACCGGAACCGACCAGCAAACGTTGGGTTTGGCTGGTCAGTAGCGGCTGAAACGATCAGGCGGCCGAGCGGCGGCGCGGGCGACGGCGCTTGGCGGATTGGGGCTTTGGCGCGTTTGTGTTGGCGTGCGGTTTTTGGCCCCCCCGGCGAGCGCGGTTGTTTTGGCGGCGGGCTGGTTTTTTCAGCTCTGTTGCCTCTGGCATGGTTCCGCTGGCCACCGGGATCTCGATCTTCATCAGTTTTTGAATCTGACGCAGCAGATCGACTTCTTCGGACGAGCAGAAGGCAATCGCCTCGCCCTCGCGACCAGCACGCGCGGTGCGGCCGATGCGGTGAATGTAATTGTCGGGAACCTCGGGCAGGTCATAGTTTATCACGTAAGCCACGCCGGGAATGTCGATGCCGCGTGCGGCGACGTCCGTGGCGACCAAGGTGGTAATTTCGCCTGAACGAAACGCCTTGATCGCGCGGTCACGCTGTCCCTGGCTTTTGTTGCCGTGGATCGATGCCGCGTTATAGCCATCGACCACAAGCCCCTTCATCAGCTTTTCAGCGCCGTGTTTCGTGCGCGAGAAAACCAGCGTTAAAGCATTGGGATAACTCGATAAAATCTCGCGCAGCTTGGCGGGCTTGGCTGGCTTATCGACAAAGTGGATCGACTGGGTAATCTTGTCTGCGGCCTTGCCCGGAGGGGCCACCTGCACGCGTTGCGGGTTGGTCAGGTAGGCCCGGCTGAGTTCTTCCATCTGCTTGGGCATCGTGGCCGAAAACAACATGGTCTGACGGGGTGTACCAAGCTCTGGCGCGATGCGGCGCAGGGCGTGGATGAAACCCATGTCGAGCATCTGATCGGCCTCGTCCAGTACCAGATGGCGGACGGAACCAAGGTCAACGGCGCGGCGATCCATCAGGTCGATCAGGCGTCCGGGGGTGGCGACAAGGATGTCAGTCCCACGGGACAGAAACGAAATCTGCTTGCCGATGGATTGACCGCCAACAACTGTCGCAACGCGTAACTTGCTGTTTTTGCATAGATTTCTTAAGCTATCAGCAATCTGGTTCACCAGTTCGCGCGTGGGCGCAAGGATCAGGGCCTTGGCCGTTTTCGGCGCGGGTTTTCCGGGCTGGGCCAGCAGGTGATCGATCAAAGGCAGACCAAAAGCCAGCGTTTTACCGGTGCCGGTTTGGGCCAGACCCATGATGTCATGCCCCTGCAGAGCCAGCGGAATCGCCTGGTTCTGGATCGGTGTCGGTTGAGAGAAGTTCGCACGTTTCAGGGCGTCGTTCAGGGCCGGCGCAAGGCCGAGCATATCGAAGTCGAACAAATAATTATCCTTTGTAATCCGTTACTTATGAAAGTCACGAACGAGATTATCTGGCCACGCAAAGCACGTGACCGTCAGGGTTAACTGCGAGACCTCGGGACGCACAGGCGGATCCTGCGGCATCTGGCCGTCGCATCAAGAACCCTGCGTGAAGGGGAACTGGAAAGATGTGGGCGCTGTGGCGGCAAGTGATCTGGCCGCGAATGCTCACGCGTCAGCGCTGTGTTGTGGGGCACATGAGGGTTGGGGGATGGAATGTCAAGCGCAGGTGTCAGGCAGGTCGATACAAGCGGTGCCACCAGTTGCCCGGAAACCGCAGACGGACCGAGGGCGCAGGCCGGTGCCCAGGGGGGCGTTTTGGGTGGTTCGTACGGTTTGTCAGAGGGGGTTTGGGTGGTTTGTACGATTTGGGGTCGCACGATATTTCAGATTTAGTTCTGACAAATTGTGAGGGAGATAGTGTTAACGAAGTTCTTAACACAGCAAAAAACTCATTTCGGTCCGTTGCCGTATGGCGAAGTCCATTGCGTTGACCGGATCATTGCGACACTTTCTTTCAAATTCTAAATACGTCTACCCAGTCACGCTGAATCTTGGCGGGAATCCCCTTTGGGTTTCGCGGTTGCCCAAAGGAGTCAAATGTTCAGATCGAATTCTTTGCTGCGCCTTTGCACATCGTTCGTCTGTTGATGGTGGCGTTGACGGGTCTGATCCTGGTGTTTCTTGCTTTCAGAACACGGGGAATGTTGAAACGCGCCATCAGCGAAACAGTCATGCGAACTATGC
>JBPCWT010000388.1:0-15531 GCA_051009255.1 Ruegeria sp.
GTGTTTAGTTAAGACGCCCCATCGCAACTGCGACGTCTGCCATGCGAACGGAAAAACCCCATTCGTTATCGTACCAAGCCAGCACGCGGACCATACGACTATCCACGACACGGGTCTGATCGGGCGCAAAGATCGAGCTTTCTTCGGTATGATTGAAGTCCGTTGAAACCAGCGGGGCGGGCTCGTACCCAAGAACGCGTTGCATCGGGCCTTCGGCGGCGTCCTTGACGATTTCATTCACTTCGTCGACCGATACGTCGCGCGAGGCCTGGAACGTCAGGTCGACTGCGGAAACATTAGGTGTTGGGACGCGGATTGCGGATCCATCAAGGCGACCCTTCAGGTTGGGTAAAACCTCTCCTAATGCCTTGGCCGCGCCGGTAGTTGTTGGAATCATCGACATCGCAGCAGCACGAGCGCGATACAAATCACTATGGCGGCGATCAAGTGTTGGCTGATCACCGGTGTAGGCATGAATCGTGGTCATGATCCCTTGTTTGATGCCAATGCCCTCGTCCAGAACTTTGGCTAATGGCGCCAGGCAATTTGTAGTGCACGATCCGTTCGAAATCATCCTGTCGCCAGCCTGAAGAGAGTTATGATTGACCCCATACACAATAGTCTTGTCCACGTTGATGCCGGGGGCCGACAACAATACTTTCTGAGCGCCGCGATCAATGTGCGTCTTGGCTTTTAGCCCATCGTTGAATTTGCCGGTGCATTCCAAAACGACATCACAGCCTTCCCAATCCAACTCGTCCATATTGTAGGTGGAAAACATCTGCATCGGGCCACGACCAAGATCCATGGTTTCACCGCTGACCGAAACGTTGCGCGGAAACCGACCATGAATGCTGTCGTATTTCAGAAGATGCGCCGATGTTTCCAGCGGGCCAGTTGCGTTGACTTTGATCACTTCGATGTCATTGCGACCTGACGCAGCGATGTGCGACAAGGTACAGCGGCCAATCCGGCCAAATCCATTGATACCGACCTTGATGGTCATCAGACGCCTCCAAACGCTCGTTTGGTGGGCATATAGCGGTCACAGCGCAATCTCAAAAGAGTAAAAATGCAATATTTCTATAGTGTTAGCGCAAACTTGGCTTGGTTGCGCTAACGCTTGCGCTAAGCCTTGGTTCAGGTAGGGTCCGAAAGCAGCGGATTTGTAGAAAGGAAGCGCGGATGAGCGGTCTGTTGGCCTTGTTGGATGATGTTGCCGGAATTGCAAAAGTTGCAGCCGCATCGGTCGATGATGTGGCGGCCGCTGCCGGCAAGGCCGGGGCTAAAACGGCCGGAGTAATTATCGACGATGCCGCGGTTACACCCAAATACGTGCAGGGTTTCGCGCCTGCGCGCGAATTACCGATTATCTGGCGTATTGCGCGCGGTTCGCTGTTCAACAAAGTAATTCTGCTGCTTCCGGTCGCGATGTTGTTGGCAAACTTTGCGCCGTGGATGATTACACCGCTGCTGATGCTTGGGGGGTCATATCTGTGTTTCGAAGGGGCCGAAAAGATCTTTCACGCCCTATTCCCGCATGGCAGCCACGTGATCGAAGAAGATATGACTGTGCGCGATCCAGGCCATTTGGAAGAACAAAAAGTTAAGGGGGCGATAAAGACTGATTTTATCCTCTCAGCCGAAATCATGACTATTGCGTTAGCCGCTATCGAAGTTCCGAATGTCTGGATGCAGGCCGCCACACTCGCTGTCGTCGGCATCGGGGTTACGCTGGCGGTTTATGGCTCGGTTGGGGTAATCGTGAAAATGGATGACGTCGGTTTGTTTGTCGCACAAAACGGCAAGCTGGGCCTGACACGCGCATTGGGGCGTGGATTGGTAAAGGCAATGCCAAAAATTATGAAAATCCTGTCAATAGTCGGCACAGCCGCGATGCTTTGGGTAGGGGGTTCAATCATCATTCATGGGTTGGAAGAATTGGGTTTTGGGTGGTTGGGGCATCACATCCATGATTGGGCGTATGCCATAGATCATGCAGCATCCGAACGGTGGGTTGGCGTCGTTGAGTGGGTGGCCAAGGCAACAATGGACGGAATTTTTGGGCTAACGTTTGGGATGATCTTAATTCCCATTTCACTCCACATTGTTGGTCCCGCGTGGAATGCGGTCGCAGGAAAATCCAAACAAAAACACGAATGAAATCCACACTCATGACGTGAGGTTTTGGCTGGCGCCATCCAGCTGAATGAATAGTATCCGCGCTGTGCATGACGGCGAGGAAATTATGGAAGACCTAACAATGTCCGGTGTTCTGGACGCTGCGGAAGAAAATAATAATTCAATTCGTTACCCGGTTTCCTCCAACTGGATGCAGGGACGAACAACGTATGGAGGATTTTCTTCAGCTCTGCTGCTTGCTACTGCGCGGTCCCATCTGGATGATCTTCCGCCGCTCCGATCTGGATTAGTCAATTTCACGGCGCCTATAGGCGCTTCGCCGTCCGTTTATTCCGAGGTGTTGCGACAGGGCCGGAATGTCACCACCGTCAGCACCCGAGCGGAAATTGATGGAAAGGCTGTGGCGACGGGAACTTTCACTTTTGGAAAATCACAAGACAGTCAGTATTCCATTGCTTGCCCACCAAAACCGGCCAAAGACCCGGAACAAACAGAACCTTACTTTCCGCCGGAAATTCCCAAACCGCCTGCAGCGTTCCTGGACAATTTTGAGGTCAAGCTGATCGAGGGTGCGCGCCCATTTTCTGGTGCCGAACGTGGTTATGTGCGTCTCTGGGCGCGTCACAAGGACGAGAAAATTCGCGATAGCATCGAGGGTTTGATTTCAATCGCCGATATGCCGCCACCTGCGATCTTTACGATGCTGGATAGACCGGCCGCGAACTCGTCAATAAACTGGATTTTCAACGTGTTATCCGAAGATGTTCGTACACGGGATGGATGGTGGTTGATGGAGCACGAACTGACGGCGGGCCGTAACGGTTATAGCTCTCAGATAATGAGAATGTGGAACACTGACGGTGACCTCGTAGTAGACGGAATGCAGTCGGTCATCATATTTGCATGAAAAAAGCCCCGGGAATGCCGAGGCTTTCAACAAGCACAACCGAAGACTTAACCGAGGAGGTCTTTGACCTTTGCAACGGTCGCTTCGGCAGTAATTCCAAAGTGCTTGTACAATTCGCCAGCAGGTGCAGAGGCACCAAAGCTGGACATACCGACAAAGGCTGCTTTGGCCTCGCGTCCGCGCTCGCCCAGCAACCAACGATCCCAACCACCGGCGCGTACCGCAGCCTCAATACCGACCCTGACAGGGCCAGCAGGCAGGACACGCTTGCGATATGCTTCGTCTTGTTCGGCAAACAGCTCCATGCAAGGCATGGAAACAACGCGTGTTCCAATGCCTTCGGCCTCGAGCATCGCTTTGGCCTCCATCGCGAGCGATACCTCTGATCCGGTTGCAATCAGAATGGCCTGACGTTTGTTTTCGGCCTCTGCCAAAACATACGCACCCTGAGCAGATAGGTTTTTGGTTTTGTGCTGGGTTCGAACCGTCGGCACGCCCTGTCGGGTTAGCGACAGCACGGATGGGCTGCCCTTGAAGGTCAGCGCCAGCTCCCATGACTCGGCAGTTTCAACCGTATCGGCAGGTCGGAACACATAAGTATTCGGCGTCGCGCGTGAAATTGCCAGGTGTTCAACTGGTTGGTGCGTCGGGCCATCTTCGCCAAGACCAATGGAGTCGTGTGTCATAACAAAGACCGAGGGGATTTTCATCAGCGCGGCCAAACGCATGGCGGGTCGGGCATAGTCGGTAAAGGCCATGAACGTACCGCCATAGGGGCGAATGCCACCATGCAGCTCCATCCCGTTCATCGCGCTGGCCATTCCATGTTCCCGGATACCGTAATGAATGTAACGTCCTTTTCGGTTCTCTGGCAGGAAAACACCCATATCCGCGGTCTTGGTATTGTTTGATCCGGTCAGGTCAGCAGAACCGCCGACAGTTTCCGTCATAATCGGGTTAACGACGCCCAAGACCTTTTCTGAAGAAGCTCGTGTCGCAAGCTTTGGTTGGTCTTCCGATATCTGCTTTTTAAGGGCACGAACCGCGCTGCTTAGTTTCGTGGGCGTTTCGAATGCATAAGCGCGGTTAAACTCGGCCTGTTTGCGATCGGAAATCTGACCAAATCGCTCTTCCCATGCCTGACGTTCGGATGCGCCGCGGGCACCGATTGCTTCCCATGCAGATTTGACGTTTGAAGGAACATCAAATGCACCATGAGGCCATCCATAAGCCTCTTTTGCGGCCTTGAGTTGTTCCTGATCGGTCAATGCGCCGTGGCCCTTGGACGTGTCCTGAGCTGCATGGCCTAGTGCAATGTGGCTTTCACACGCGATCATAGTCGGTTTCTTCGACGTTTTTGCCTGTGCAATCGCGTAATCGATGGCAACCGGATCGTGGCCATCGATTTCAATCACCTCCCAGCCCGAGGCCTGAAAGCGCTGAACTTGATTAGTGCGGTCCGCCATATCGACGGTTCCGTCAATGGTGATATTGTTGTTGTCCCAGAAGACGATGAGCTTGCTTAGCTCGTGTCGCCCCGCCAGCGTTATTGCTTCTTGGCTCACACCTTCCATTAAGCACCCGTCACCAGCGATGACGTAAGTGTAATGATCAACGACCTTTTTACCGTAATGCGCCCGCTGCACCTCTTCGGCAATTGCAAAACCGACAGCGTTTGCAATACCTTGCCCCAACGGCCCGGTCGTGGTTTCGACACCTTCGATCAGAAAGTTTTCCGGGTGCCCGGCGGTCTTGGCACCGAGCTGGCGGAAATTCCTGATCTGGTCGATTGTCACATCTGAATGACCGGTAAGGTAAAGCAGCGAGTAAATCAGCATCGAACCGTGGCCGGCAGACAGAATAAAACGGTCGCGATCCGGCCAGTTCGGGGCCGAGGCATCAAATTTCAAATGCTTTTCGAACAGCACGGTAGCAACGTCGGCCATGCCCATCGGCATGCCGGAATGGCCAGAATTGGCAGCGGCGACGGCGTCCAGGGTCAGGGTGCGAATAGCGGCAGCCTTGTCCCAATGTTCAGGGTTGGATTTGCGCAGCGCAGTAATGTCCACGGGCTTTTTCCTTCGGGTTACAGGCAGATTGCGGGCTGAATACCATCCGCCCCCCAAAGTGCAAGCGTAACCGGGCGCGACGTTTAGCACTTGGTTCAAGAGTGTTGCCCAAGTGATTGAAAGCAAAGAGTGGGTATTTTTGCCCACATTCCGTTAGACTACTTTTGTACGCGATCCATTTCGATTCGGATCGGGTGGGCAACAAAATGAACCTTGATAATGAGGTGACAGGGGCATGAGTCAAATCGAGGAATTGCAACGCCGTATCACGGCCGCAATGGAGCGGATCAGCACAGGCGTTGAGGCGTTGAGTATTGCGTCCCCGCAAACGGGCGAGGACAATCCAGCGCTTGAAGCGGCCTTGGAAGACGAGCGTCTAGCAAATGCTCAACTGGAAGAGCGGCTTAAATCTCTTAAAGAGCGATATGAAAACGAAATAGATGCATTGCGCGCGCAGGCTGCTGACGCTGACGAAGTAGCAGCGCTAAAGGCTGAATTGGATGACCTGCGAGCGTTAGATGGTGATGATTCCGAAAAGGCAGAGTTGAAAGAACAACTTGCCGAAGCGCTGACAAACCTGACAACCGTAGAAGCGGCGCGTGCTGAACTGGCCGACGCCAAGGCCGCCTTGGAAAATCAGGACGAGTCGGGTCAACTTAAGACAGAGTTGGAAGCTCTCAGACAACAAGTTGGTGATATGGATGCACTTAGGGCGGAAAATGCGCGATTAAGTGCCGAATTGGCCGATAGCGAGCGAACAGCGGAGTTAAGCGCGGAACTGGAGATGCTGCGCGCCGAACGCGCAAGTCACGGCACCGCCATGTCGCGGTTGGATGATGACCTTCAGCGGTTGCGCAAAGCCAACGATCAGTTGCGTGCGTCGGTAGAAGAGCTACGCTCGGCAGCAGAGGCCGGATTTTCCGATGCCGATCTGCTAAACAGAGCGACCAAGGCGGAACTAGAGGCAACACGCGCCCGTCGGTCGTCTGACGCAGCCGAGGCCCACGCCGTTCTGGCGCGTCTTGAACCCTTGCTGGCCAATGCGAGCTTAGCCGAAGGAGAGGTAGAGTAATGCCAGAAGTAACCATTCATATCGGTGGACGCGGTTTCGAAGTCTCTTGCCAGGAGGGTGAAGAAACTTATTTGCAGGCGGCGGCAAAACTATTGGATGACGAGGCGCAGGTTCTGTCTGACCAAATCGGGCGGATGCCAGAATCACGGATGTTGTTAATGGCTGGTTTGATGCTTGCTGACAAAACCGCGGTAAACGAAGAGCGATTGAAATCTCTGGAAGCAAAGTCCAACGAATTGGAAGCTGAGTTGGAGACCCTTCGCAACACACCGCCGCCCGAGCCGGAGCGTGTTGAGGTCGCCGTTGTTCCCCCGTCAGTTACGGATACGTTGGCAGAATTGGCGGCCCGTGCTGAAGCGCTGGCATCAGTCGTCGAGGAAAAGTCGGCATAAGCTGCATTCGTGGGGGCAGTACATACCATTGCAACAAACCGAATGTTGCTCGGGTATTCGCTATGTTTCTGCGGATGCGAATTTCCCTTATGAACTCCTCTCCAGTAAACGCGATGCGGTCACAAGTTACGCGGCGGCGAATGACGCCGCCAGTGGGGAAGTTGTTCTAAAGAGTGCGCCAGTGACACGTGATCCGGGTCAAGCGTTTGCTTCGCGGATTTTGTCAGCGGCTTCCTTGTTGTAGCCAACCTCGTTGTCTTCAAACAACGTATCCAGCTCGCCCGACAATGTCATTTCGGTGATGATGTCGCAGCCGCCAACGAACTCTCCTTTGACATAAAGCTGAGGAACGGTTGGCCAGTCCGAATAGTCCTTGATACCCTGTCGAACTTCGTCATCCGCCAGAACGTTAACATCTGTGAATTCAACACCCATGTAGTTGAGTACACCGGCAACACGAGAAGAAAACCCGCACTGCGGCATTTCTTTGGTGCCCTTCATATACAGAACAACATCGTTGGCTTTGACGGTTTCGTCGATTTGGGTCTTAACGTCACTCATTTCGCGTTTCCTTGATCTTGCCCGGTTGGGTGGGCGTTATTGCGTTGGGGAATTCGGCTGCTTAGACCCCAGTTCAATTTTTGTTGCCTGGGCTCGTCTCCTGAGCCTTGTTGACATCGCTAACTTTCGTCACACCGTCAACTTCCCAAGGGCGGCGTTTCAGGCTGTCAGGATCTGGTCGCATGTCTGACAGACGACGTTTTTTGTTGCGCTTCAAATAGGCCTCGGTCAAAGCGACGGCTACTACCAAAACCGCAATTGTTCCACCGATCCGTATGAGCCAATCAAATAAGGTCAATCAGGCACCTTTGTTGTCAACGCCAGCGCATGCAATTCACCATCAGGCCCGTCCATCTTTCCCTTAAGTGCCGCATAAACCGCGCGTTGCTGCTGTATCCGGTTTTTGCCGCGAAAACTCTCGTCCACAACCATTGCAGACATGTGAACGCCGTCTTGTCCGCCAATCTGAATATCCGCGTCGGGAAAGGCTTCGCGCAGCAGGTGTTCGATTTCGTAGGCGCTCATCGGCATGTAGGTTACTCCTGAAGGTCTTTGATGAAGATGTAGAGTGATGCGTAGGGCCGTGCAAGGGCTGCCGAATGCGCATGAAACCGATATCTGCGCCGACCAGCGGAATAGGCTATCAGTTACTGGACACAGCTTTGGTCTGAAGTCAGGCCACCGCTGCTGCAAAGCTGGACCGGAAAGTGTCTGCCAATTCCGATAAAGGTGCTTCGGAGTTTCCGATGCGGACGCTATCACCCGTAAAACGGCCCACTGAAATGAGCGGTACGCCAACTTGTCCAGCAGCAATCATCAGTGCTTCGGCCTGATCAAAGTTGCAGGCAACAAGATATCGGGCCTGATCCTCGCCAAATAGAAATTCGGTCGGGGCATCTTCCAGATGGACGCCGACATTGGCTGCTTCGGCCAGTTCAAAGGCCGCCAAAGCTAAACCACCATCACCTAAATCAGTGCAGGCCTTGATCATGTCGCGATTGGCGCGAATGAAGTTCCCATTGCGTTTTTCGGCATCCAGGTCGACGTGCGGTGCATCACCATCTTCGCGGTTAAAGACTTCGGCCAAAAGGGCGGACTGCCCCAAATGCCCCTGAGTATCGCCGATTACCAAGGCAACATGACCATCACGGACTTCGTTGCCGATGATCTCGTCAGTGTGAGCAAGCAAACCAACCGCACCAATAGTTGGCGTCGGCAGGATCGCCTGACCGTCAGTTTCATTATAAAGCGAAACGTTGCCAGAAACGATTGGCATATCCAGTGCAGAAACGGCCGCGCCAATGCCCTGGATCGCACCCACAAACTGCCCCATGATCTCGGGCTTTTCCGGGTTTCCAAAATTCATGTTGTCCGTGGTCGCCAGAGGTTTTGCTCCCACAGCCGTCAGGTTGCGATAAGCTTCGGCTACGGCCTGTTTGCCACCTTCAACAGGATTGGCGCGAACATAACGGGGGGTTACGTCGGACGTGAACGCAAGCAGTTTGTCAGTACCGTGAACACGAACCACCCCAGCACCCAGACCGGGTGTACGTGTACTGTCTGCCATGACCATTGTGTCGTACTGTTCGTAAACCCACTGTTTGCCGGCGTAATTGGGTGAAGAGAGCAGGGCGTGGAGGCCGTCGATCGGATCGATTTGCGGCACATCATCCAACTGTTCTGCCACAGGCGTAAGTTCCCAGGGCCGATCATACTCCGGCGCAGTCGAAGAAAGCTTTGACAGTGGAAGGTCAGCCTTGGTTTCACCATTGTGCATGATCAGAAAGCGATCTTCGGCTATGGTTTCTCCGACGATTGCAAAATCCAGATCCCACTTTTCGAATACTGCCCGGGCTTCGGCCTCTTTTTCGGGCTTCAGCACCATCAGCATGCGCTCTTGGCTTTCGGAAAGCATCATCTCGTAGGCGGTCATGTTTTCTTCGCGTTGGGGAACAGTTTCCAGATCCAACCGAACGCCCAATCCGCCCTTGTCACCCATCTCGACAGCCGAACAGGTCAGCCCAGCAGCACCCATGTCTTGAATGGAAATTACTGCACCGGTTTGCATCAACTCCAGACAGGCTTCCATCAGGCGCTTTTCAGTGAACGGGTCACCGACCTGTACGGTTGGACGCTTTTCCTCGATCGTGTCATCAAATTCAGCCGAGGCCATCGTCGCACCACCAACGCCATCGCGGCCCGTTTTTGCCCCCAGATAGACTACCGGCATTCCAACGCCCGAAGCAGCGGAGTAAAAAATCTTGTCGCTGTCGGCGAGACCGGCTGCGAACGCGTTCACCAGGCAGTTGCCGTTGTAGGCAGGGTGAAATCGCACCTCGCCACCGACACATGGAACGCCAAAACAATTCCCATATCCACCGATACCTTCGACCACGCCGTTTACCAGTTGCCGTGTCTTATGATGCGCGGGTTCACCAAAGCTTAGGGCGTTCATCGAGGCGATTGGGCGGGCGCCCATGGTAAATACATCGCGCAAGATGCCACCCACACCCGTCGCCGCACCTTGATAAGGTTCGATATACGAAGGGTGGTTATGGCTTTCCATTTTGAAAACAACTGCCTGTCCATCGCCTATGTCGACAACGCCAGCATTTTCACCCGGTCCACAGATAACTTGTGGACCGCTGGTTGGCAGGGTGTGCAGCCATTTTTTTGAAGACTTGTAGGAACAATGTTCATTCCACATGGCGGAAAATATACCCAGCTCGGTGAATGACGGTTCACGCCCGATGATTTCTAGGATCATATCGTATTCTTCGGGTTTTAATCCGTGAGCGGCAATCAGATCTGCTGAAATGGCGGGCTCTTGCATTGTGTGTCCTGTCCCCAAGCTGGCCGATAATGCGCGCCTTGTAGGGCAAGGGCGCGCCGGGGGGAAGTGTCAAGACCGCGCAGCGCTTTCAGAAACGCTGTCCAACGTAAATGTACAGATTGTTTTCCTGTTCGTCGTTTCGGGCCAAATCAACGGAAAAATCCAGTGGAAATTTTTTTGAAACGCGATAGCGAACACCAAGTCCCGCTGCCGAATGCGGGCCGTCATCCCTAAGGTTGCCGAAGCCGTCGCCAACAAGTCCGGTCCCGGCAAATGCAACGACGCCAATGCGTTTCGTCAGGCGTTGTCTTACCTCGATCTGCAACGAGACAGAGTTCAGATCGAGAAACTGGGTGGCTGAAAATCCACGGAATGCATCGACAGTGCCCAATCCGCATTGGTCGAAAAATGGAGTGTCCGACGACGATCCACAAATCGAAAAGCGTGCCGCGATTGTGGTGTCTTCGACGGGGCTTACATAATGGGTGTAGTTTGCAAAGGCTTTTGAGTAGTCCTTTAATACTCCTTCCAGCGAATAGCCTTTGGTGGCTTCGAACTCCAAGTTATGACCCGTGGTAGGATAAATTGTGTCGTCACGCGTATCCCATTGAGCGATCACTCCGGCGTTGCCGTAAGTGGTGTCGAGGAACCGATTGTAGGGTGGGGGTAACGGAGGCAGGTTAGGTGTGTCCGGGTTGATAGTCGTGTCCAGATAACGAAACGCAGCACCAAGCGAAAGATCAGGCGTGACGCCGTAAGACAGGCTGAACCTTCCCAAAATGCCATCCTGCTGGATTGGAAATATACCATTGTCCGTGAACAGGTCATAACGCACATCGGCCTTGGCAAAGAGGGTTTTTATATGCCACCGGTTTTCGAGAAAATTAAAGTTTAAAGAAACTCCGCCAGCGATGCTGCCATTGTCAGATTTCAACCCGGCGATGCCCAGAACCGATGGGTCCGATCCATCGTCCAGCGTAAACAGGTATCCCGCGCCTAAAATAAGGCCGGATCCGACGGTGGGGTTGGAAAATGGAATAGGGGCGACGACGACCGACCCCTGCCGAAAACCGATAGAATCTTCCTTGGTCGATTCCTCAAGCACACCGGCGTGCGTGTCCACAACGCCACTAGCGCTTTGGGCGTCTGCCTCACGGCACAAAGTGCTGAAAGCGCATGCCAGGAAGAGTTTTGCAAAAGTTCGAAAAATCTCTGCCTATCAAGTGCTTTACAAATTAGTGAGACTGCAAGGGACCGATACTGGTCGCTTGCAGCATCACATGACTATTTCTTTTGTTCTTCTTCTTCCTGCTGTTGCTGCGCTTGCTGAGCGGCTGCGTCGCTGGCAGCAGCGCCAATTGCCGTTTTTTGCTCATCAGTAAGGTGCTCGGCTTCTTCAAGCCCCGGGATCGCAACGCGAACTTCGCGCCGGGCAAAGTCAATACCGTTTTCCTTGAAGGACGCTTTGACACGGTTAAAAATTTCTTTTCTCAGCGTGAACTGTTTGCCGGGCTTAGCCATGAATTTTCCGCGGATAATCATGCCAACATCATCAAAATCAAAAACACCCTGAGATTTGAACGGTTGCAAGAATCCATCCTTGTGCAGCTCTTCCTCCATCATCTCGGCGCCGATCTTTTTGAAGATCTTCTTGACCTTGTTCGGATCCGTGTCGAAGGGCACGGTGAATTTCAATTTCATGATTACCCAGTCACGACTGTAATTGGTCATTTTCTGGATCTCTCCATATGGAATGGTATGAACCGGGCCGCGGTGGTGGCGCAGCTGCATTGAACGGACAGAGATCTTTTCTACGGTACCGGTCGTACCGCCAACGTCCACGTATTCGCCAACACGAAATGCATCATCAATCAGGAAAAAGATGCCGCCAACGATATCGGACACAAGCTTTTGTGCGCCAAAACCAATTGCCAAGCCCAAAATACCAGCGCCAGCCAGCAATGGTGTGATGTCCAAACCAAGGGCGCTCAGCGCTAAAAGACCAAAGATCACGGCAATTGCAATTTGCGCGGTAACCCGCAGCAGCGGTAACACTGTGGCCAGCCGAGAACCCCCGACACCACCACCTTCTCCAGCTTCTTCGTCCGGGCTTTGGCCTTCGGTCTGTTCCTTGGCGAGACGTCGGTTGATCCATAGCGATACAACCTCGTTCAGGATGTACCCTATGGCCGCTAGAATGAAGAACTGGATGACCTTGCCGCCTGAATCAGTACCGGCACCTGCGATTTCCTGAAGATCGATGTCCCAGGCATTGGCAATCATCAGGATGATAAATACACCGGCCAGGACACGCCCAATACGTATGTAGCTGCGTTTGGTCGATTTATACGCACGTTCTGCAATGGTCCCTTGTCCAATCATCGGAGGTTGCAGGTGGCGAACCAAACCACGGATCAAAGTGTCCAGCGCCGGTAGTATTAACAACCAGAACATTGTGGTGAAGTGCGCGCCCTCAGCAGCCATCGCCAGTAGTTGAGTGCTGGCTGTCGCGGCCAGATACTCAACAATCAGCCACATTACGACAGACACACCGATTGCAAAGTATGGGTAGAATTCCGCCACCCATTCATCGAAGTCTGTCCGGTCCGGGTCGGTCCCCAGCATCATGTCGCTAAGACCCGCTCGTGCGGTCCATGCGATCAACGCGATGTAAATATGAATCGAAGTATTCAGCCAGAAACCAAGGCGGGTTTCGCCCATCTCGATCCCGTTCAGCACGTTGAAGCTGATGATGAACATTGTAAAACCGATAAGCAGGAACAGCCCGATCAGGTTCCTGTGCAAATACTTGGCCCAGTGATCATCGATATTGACCAACCGCAATTCAGACTTTTCTGGTGCCAGAACAAACCTTGATATTGCTGCGCCCAATCGCGGAAACCAGATCAGGTAGAACACGAACGGGGCCGCCTGTGCGATCTGCGGTTCATCCAAAAGGCGACGCCCGACAAAAACCAGCACGTAATAAAAAACTATCAAACCCAAAATTTCGCGGCAAAAGCGCCGCCCAAGAAACAAAACTGCACCTTTTAGATCGGTAGAGGCGTCTCCAGGAACGGCCTTGATCCAACGGCGCGTCCAAAGACCAACAAGTTTTTCGGCACCAAAACCAATCGCCAAAGCAAGCAGGGTATACCCAAACATGGAAACAAGGCCAGTTGGCCCAAGGTTTTTACCGAAGGTCGTGATGGCCTCGAACTGTTTTGAAACAAGTGAAGGCAGTTTTTTGACCGCATCAACCCATGACGCAAATATCGCTGTCGCAGCATCGCTTAGCGATCCTATCAGACCCTTTTTTGTTGTAGCACCTGCGGCCTGTTCGGCTGCAACAGCATCCAGACGCTCCAACAAAATCGATCGCACCTGATCGTCCGACATTCGCGCAACAAGGTCATCAACCTGTTCTGGTGTTAATTCATCGGGAATGGTGACGGTTGTTGTCGTTTGCGTACCCGTCGCGATTTGCGCAATTGACGGTGTCGCCGCTAATGCAACGACGATCAGCGCCAAAACAAGGCGTATCTGGTGAAACATGAAAAAAATACCCTCGAAAAAATCTGTTTGTTTTTCTAGATCATAGGCCCGCACACCTGAAAATCCCAGAAAATTTGAGATAGGCGGCGGATTTTGAAGGGGTCGACCAAAAAAAAGGCCGAGCACTAAGCTCGGCCGTAGTCCAACAGGGAGGTATGAAGATGATGAGCGTTTCAGCATCACCGCCTTCGAATGCTCATTTAGGGGGCACTCTTCGAACGTTCAAGAATTTTCTGGCTGTTTTTGGGAATGTCCGTTATGCTGTGGGCGCATAGCTACAGTTTTCCCAATTGCCTCAGATGCTTGCGGTGAGCTATAATTTCATCCTGAACAAAATCACGGAACGCCGCGACGCGTTTTGAATGGCGAAGCTCTTCGGGAAACGCGAGGTAGACCGGCACGTCCGCCCCCTCAAAGTCCGGGAGAACTGGTACAAGATCCGGGAAATCTTCGGTTACGTAATCCGGCAAAACGCCAATACCAAGATTGTGCAAAACCCCCTGTAAAACGCCAAAGTAGTTGTTAACGGTAAGAAGCGAACCGGGATTATACGCCATCAGAGTTTTCACCAATGACGCACCAGCGCCAACTTGCGGTGCGGATGGTGTCTGGCAAATCAACCGGTGTTTTGTCACTTCCTCGAGCGTTTGAGGTGGGCCGTCGTGGCTGTCGAGATATTCCTTTGTCGCGTACAGCCGCATTTTAACGGTCATAAGGCGCTTTCGCACCAGATCGGCCTGGCTGGGCTCTTTCATACGAATGGCGACGTCGGCCTCTCGCATAGGAAGGTCCAGCACACGCTCTTCCAACATCAAATCGATGTTGAGCTCGGGATACTTTTCGTAAAGCTTTGGCAGGCGCGGTGCCAACCACAGAGTGCCAAATCCAAAGGTGGTTGTGACGCGCAATACGCCAAACACCTCTTCTTCGCTGTCACGAATTCGGGCGGCAGCGGCGTCGAGACGTTTCGACATTGTCGAAGTTGCGTCAAACAGCAGCTCACCTTGTTCGGTCAGTATCAAACCGCGGGCGTGGCGATGAAACAGGGTTGCATCAAGTGATTCTTCCAGCGCCCTTATCTGGCGACTGACTGCGGATTGGGACAGATTGAGCTTATCACCTGCATGTGTCAGGCTGCCTGCGTCAGCTACCGCGTGAAATATTCTAAGCTTGTCCCAGTCCATATTCGCAACTTTCGTTATTCTTTCGCAGACCTATATGAAACAGGTAACAAATTCCACATTCAAACGGCGAAATCGTTATGGGATAGGGAAAATTTGCTATACAGGTCAATAATTATGACCTAAAATGCAAATAGGCAGAGCACACTAGTCCGACGATGGGAGACGTCAGATGAGTCAGCAGAAAATATCACTAAATGACCGGTTTGACCTAGACAAAAGCCCAGTGCTTTTGAACGGAACGCAGGCTTTGGTTCGGCTCATGATGATGCAAAAGGCCCGTGACAGGGCAATGGGACTGAACACTGCAGGTCTTGTGACAGGTTATCGAGGCTCGCCATTGGGCGCGGTTGATCTGCAAATGAACCGAGCGCAAAAGCAGTTGGCACAAAGTGATGTCACGTTCCAGTACGGACTGAACGAAGATTTGGCCGCTACAGCCCTGTGGGGCAGCCAGCAGGCGGAACTGCGCGGTGACGGCAAGTTCGATGGAGTCTTTGGTCTTTGGTACGGCAAAGGCCCGGGTGTAGATCGGTCCGGCGATGTGATGCGGCACGCCAACATGGCCGGAACGTCCCACAATGGCGGCGTGCTGATGGCCATGGGCGACGATCACACCGGCGAAAGCTCGACCGTTTTGCACCAATCAGAGTGGTCGCTGGTCGATATGTACATGCCCGTCGTAAGCCCCGCCGGGGTTCAGGAAATTCTCGACTATGGCATTTACGGCTTTGCCCTGAGCCGTTTTGCAGGCGTCTGGGTTGGCCTGAAGACAATGAAGGACACCATTGAAGTAACGTCGGTGGTTGATGGTCGCCC
>JBPCWT010000389.1:0-7660 GCA_051009255.1 Ruegeria sp.
TGATAACTGGCTCAGCACGATCTATCGCCAGTCGATCAAAGGTGAGTGGATATAGACGCCATGGCAAAAGGCTTCGGACGGTAAGACCCGATGCTGCGCGCCCTCGATATCCGCGACCTGCTGATCATCGACCGGTTGGAGCTTACGTTCCAGCCGGGGCTTAACGTGCTGACCGGTGAAACCGGCGCGGGTAAATCCATTCTTCTGGATTCGCTTGGCTTCGTTCTGGGCTGGCGCGGTCGCGCGGAACTGGTTCGGCAGGGGGCTGAACAGGGCGAGGTGATTGCCGAGTTCGAATTACACGACGGTCATCCCGCCCACGCGATACTGCAAGAGGCCGGGTTGCCCACAAGCCAGGAACTGATCCTGCGCCGGGTCAACAGCGCGGACGGGCGAAAAACCGCATGGGTCAACGACCGCCGCAGTTCGGGCGAGATGCTGCGCGCCCTGTCCGAAACACTGGTTGAATTGCACGGGCAGCACGATGATCGTGGTCTTCTGAACCCGCGCGGCCACCGTGCCATGCTGGATACCTATGCAGCGCTGGAACCCCGGCTGTCAAAGGTGCGCAAGGCGTGGTTCGATATGTCGCGCGCCCGCAAGACGCTGGCACAGACAGAGCAAGCGCTGGCCGCCATGCGCGCCGAAGAAGAGTTCCTGCGCCACTCCGTCGCCGAACTGGATCAGCTTGACCCGCAACCGGGCGAGGATGCCGAACTCGACGCACGCCGCCGCATGATGCAGGGGGCCGAACGCATTCGTGACGACGTCGCTCGTGCCTTTGCCCTGTTGGGCGGCGATGGGGCCGAAGGCGCATTGGGCGATGCAATGCGCTGGCTTGAAGGCGTCACCGACAACGCAGGTGGCCAGCTTGAGGAACCGATCGCCGCATTGGGACGGGCGCTGATCGAACTGGGCGAGGCTCAGGACGGCGTCAGCGCCTGCCTCGACGTGCTGGATTTCAACCCGGCAGAGCTGGAAACCGCCGAAGAACGCCTGTTCGCGATCCGCGCACTGGCCCGCAAACACGACGTTGCCCCCGACGATCTGGGCGGTTTTGCCGAAACTCTGCGTCAAAGGTTGAACCAGCTCGACGCGGGCGACGCCGATCTGGCCGATCAACGCGCAGCGGTTGCAGCGGCAGAGGCAACGTATGACGCCGCAGCCGCCGACCTCAGCAAGGCGCGCGGCAAGGCGGCAAAGCAACTGGACAAGGCCGTCATGACCGAACTCGCCCCGCTCAAAATGGAACGGGCCGTATTTGAAACCCACGTAACCCCATCCGACCCCGGCCCCGATGGCCGCGACATGGTGGCCTTTACCGTTGCGACCAATCCCGCCGCACCGGCAGGACCGTTGAACAAGATCGCCTCTGGCGGCGAACTCAGCCGCTTTTTGCTGGCGCTCAAGGTCTGCCTGACCGGCGACGACAGCGCACGTACCATGATCTTTGACGAAATCGATCGTGGTGTCGGCGGCGCGACGGCTGACGCGGTCGGGCGCCGCCTTGCCGATCTGGCGCATGGGGGTCAGGTGCTGGTCGTTACCCACTCTCCTCAGGTCGCCGCACGGGCTGCGCATCACTGGCGGGTGCAGAAACAAATCGCCAACGGCCAGACACTTTCAACCGTCATGCCCCTCTCTCCCGAAGACCGCGTGGACGAAATCGCACGCATGGTCGCGGGTGACACGATCACTGACGAGGCCCGCGCCGCCGCCCGTGCCTTGCTGGATGCCTGATCCGCGATCTTGCCGCAACGCAGGGGGCGCACTGTCGCGAACCGACTTTTCACTGATGGCCGTGTGGCTTACTAAGGGTAATGACATGACCCAAGGGGCCCGATGACCCAATCCACCCGCACTGTTCTGCGCAACCAGTTGAATCAGGCCATGGCCGCGATCAAGGACGCATGGCGGGTATTGCGACGTCAGGGCCCCGGACAGATTCAGTTCTGGTTCATCGCACTGGCCATCGGTATCGCCGCCGGGTTCGGCGCATTGTTCTTTCGCAAAGGCATCGCGGCGCTTCAGGCTGCGATCTACGGCACCGAAGACACGCAGTACATTCACAGCTTTGCCGAAAGCCTGCATTGGTTCTGGATTCTCATTATCCCCGTAATCGGCGGGCTGGTGGTCGGTTTCATCCTGCACCGCTATACCGACGATGGCCGCGTAAGATCGGTTGCAGACGTTATCGAGGGCGCGGCCCTGACCGACGGTCGGGTTGAAACCAAGGCTGGCATCGCTTCGATGTTCGCCTCGCTCATCACGCTCAGTTCCGGCGGGTCGACGGGGCGGGAAGGGCCGGTTGTGCACCTGGCTGGCGTGATCTCGACATGGGTCTGCTCACGGATCAACGCCGATGGCATCACTGGGCGCGACCTGTTGGGCTGTGCCGTGGCCGCCGCCGTCTCGGCCAGCTTTAACGCACCCATCGCAGGGGCGCTTTTCGCGCTCGAGGTCGTATTGCGCCACTTTGCCGTGCACGCCTTTGCCCCGATTGTCATCGCCTCGGTGGCAGGCACCGTCATCAACCGGCTTGAATACGGCGATGTCACGGAATTCACCCTTCAGACACCCGGTTCACTGCAATTCTACGTGGAACTGCCCGCATTTCTGCTGCTGGGCCTGATCTGCGGCATGGTATCGCTGCTGCTGATGCGATCCATCTTTTTTGCCGAAGATATCGGTAACCACATCCAATCCCGCCTGTCCCTGCCACGCTGGCTGCGTCCGGCGGTTTCGGGGGCGATGCTGGGCCTGCTGGCCATCTGGTTTCCGCACATCATTGGTGTGGGCTACGAAACGACAACCCGCGCTCTGGCCGGGGATATGTTGCTGACAACGGCGGTCCTGTTTGCAGTTATCAAAACCGTTGCCGTGGCAATCACAATGGGTGGGCGCATGGGCGGCGGAGTATTCTCGCCATCGCTGATGATCGGGGCGCTGACCGGTCTGGCCTTTGGCCTGATTGCAACGGGCCTGTTGCCGGATGTATCGGGCACCCACACGCTGTATGCTTTTGCCGGAATGGGCGCGGTTGCAGCGGCGGTGCTGGGCGCGCCAATTTCAACAACGCTGATCGTGTTTGAATTGACCGGCGACTGGCAGATCGGTCTTGCGGTCATGGTCTCGGTCTCGATGTCCACCGCGCTGGCCTCGCGCCTTGTCGACCGTTCCTTCTTTCTGACGCAGCTTGAACGCCGTCGCGTTCACCTTGCCGCCGGACCTCAGGCATATTTGCTGGCCATGATGCGCGCCGGGGCCGTGATGCGCCCGCTGGGCACCCCTCGTTCGATCACACGGGATCAGGCGCAGGAGCTGATCGAAAATGGGCTAAGCGTTCAGGCCAGCGACACACTCGAAGCAGCGATGCCCTATTTCGATCACGATGACATAGCCTGCATTCCGGTTGTCATCGCGGACGGCGACGGTACAGAAAACCCTGTCGGCGCTCTCTATCACGTTGACGCGCTCAAGGCCTATAACCGTGCGCTGGCGGCAACCGCAGCCGAAGAACACTCTTAACTGAATTCCGGTGTCAATTGACCTGCCGCCGCACAGGGCCAATC
Organism: Ruegeria sp.; assembly: GCA_051009255.1. Lineage (GTDB taxonomy): Bacteria > Pseudomonadota > Alphaproteobacteria > Rhodobacterales > Rhodobacteraceae > Ruegeria. The sequence goes on from JBPCWT010000389.1 coordinate 3,573, forward strand.
CCTGAACCCACGGCTAAGGTCGCGCGATTTACTACAGCTGTTCGACCTTGACCGAGTCATCTGCATAAAACGCCAGATGATCCTTGATTTCGGCAACGCCCGGTATGGGGTCTTCATAACTCCACGCCGCGTTTTCAGTGACCGATGATTTGTTGACGATCGAAAAATGGGCCGCGTCGCCCTTGTGCGGGCAATGGGTCACCTTGTCCGTACGATCCAGAAAGGCCATCGCGATGTCAGAGCGCGGGAAATAGATCACGGGATCCAGATCACCCTCCAGCAATTCCAGCGCGTCTCGCGTTTCGCCCAGAATGGCACCACCCGAACGGACGCTCCATTTGCCCGGCGCCTTGCGGATCGTAATGTGATCGGTCATGCCTGCTCCTTACATCGTCGTTTTCGGGGCTCTCCTTTGCCCTTGTTATGTAACAGTCCGGTGTCAGACAGGCGCGGTTGCGGCATCCAACCACAACTGCGCGTCAGTTCCCAGCCTTGGCCGGATTTTTTCCGCGACATCACGATGATAGGCATTCAACCATGCGCGTTCTTCCCGTGTCAGCAAGTCCACGACAATCAATCGCCGGTCCACAGGGACATATGTCAGCGTCCGCCAGTTCAGCATCGCACGTTCACCATCGCCGCCGGGCAGGGCAGGCGCGTCTTCAACAACCACAAGGTTTTCAAGACGAATGCCAAATGCCCCCTCGCGGTAATATCCCGGCTCATTCGACAGGATCATCCCCGGCTCCAGCGGTACGTGGCTGACCCGGGCAAGGCGTTGCGGACCCTCGTGAACGCTCAGATACGCGCCCACGCCATGACCAACCCCGTGATTGAAATCCTGACCTGCCTGCCACAACGGCAACCGCGCCACGCATTCGATGTCGCGCCCGGCCAGACCCACGGGCCAGCGCAGCATCGACATCGCGATCATGCCTTTAAGAACACGGGTAAAACACGCCTTTTCTTCTTCGCCAACATCACCGATTGCAATGGTGCGCGTGATATCGGTTGTGCCGTCCAGATACTGCCCGCCGCTGTCCAGTACCAGCAGGTGACCGTCCTGCAACCTGCTGTCCGTTTCTTCGTTCACCCGGTAATGCATGATCGCGCCGTTCGGCCCTGTGCCAGCGATCGTATCAAAAGAGATATCCTGCAACGCATTGTCCCGGCGACGGCACTCTTCCAGCCGCGAAACGACCTGCGTTTCCGTCAGGCTGCCCGGCACCTGCCCATCCAGCCAGCGCAGCAACTCTACCACCGCTGCCGCGTCCCGCAAATGCGCCTCGGCGGTCCCGGATATTTCAGCCGCGTTCTTGCGCGCCTTGGGCAGGGCACAAGGATCGCCCCCGTCGGTCATCCGGTCGCCCAAACCGTCCGCAACGATCTGCGGCACGGTTCCCGGATCAACCTGAACCCTGCCTTCCAGCGCGCCCACGGCATTCAGAAACCCGCCCGGATCAAGCACCGAAACTTGCGAGCTGAAATGATCGCCAAGCCCTTCCAGCTTTGCAGCCGCCATGAACAGATCAACCCGCCCGTCGCTGTGCAGAATGACAAACCCACGCGCCACCGGGTTACACGCAATATCCGAACCACGGATGTTCAGCAGCCACATGATCGAATCCGGCAGCGTTATCACCGCAGCCGCGCACCCGTCTTCGCGCAAGCCCTGGGCCAGACGGTCGATCTTGCTCTCCGCGCTCTCTCCGGCAAACTCGATCGGGTGCACCTTGACCGGGTTCATCGGCGGTGCCGGTTGATCTTCCCAGACCCGATCCACCAGATTGGCACATCGCACCAGTTCTACGCCGCTGCCCGCCAACTCTTTCTGCACGGCCCGAATTTGCCCGGCAGAATGCAACCAGGGATCAAACCCAACCTTGCCACCGTCCGGCAATTGTTCCTTTAACCAGGCGCCAAGGCTGACATCGGGCCACGGGACCGGCGTGTACTCTGCTGCCACCTGTGCCTTGACCTGTGTGCGATAGCGCCCATCGATGAAAACCCCGGCCACATCGGTCAGCGCCGCGCAAAATCCGGCGGACCCGGTGAAACCGGTCAACCACGCCAGCCTCTCGTCCCTTGGGGCCACATACTCGCCCTGATGCGCGTCCGCCCGCGGAATCAGAAACCCGTCCAGCCCCTCTTGCGCCATTTCAACCCGTAACGCCGCCAGTCTTGGCGGCCCCTGTTCCGGGCGCGCGGTCACTTCGAAGGTCTGGAACATCTTTTACCTCATGCATTCAAGGGCGCTTAACCCCTTCATCTTTTGGAAAATACTCCCGCCGGAGGCAAGGCCGGCCTCAGCCGGCCTTTTTCATCCCCATCACCCGCGCCCTTGCGCGCGGGTCGCTGTCAAACAGAGCGGCCAGTTGCTCGGTCATCGCACCGGCCAGTTGTTCGACATCCGTGATTGTGACCGCACGATCATAATACCGGGTCACGTCATGCCCGATCCCGATGGCCAGCAGCTCGACAACCTTGCGTTTCTCAACCATCGCGATCACGTCGCGCAAATGTTTTTCCAGATAATTGGCGGGGTTTACGCTCAGCGTTGAATCATCCACCGGCGCCCCGTCCGAGATTACCATCAGGATCTTGCGCTGCTCCTGCCGCGCCACCATCCGCCGATGCGCCCATTCCAGCGCCTCGCCGTCGATGTTTTCCTTCAGCAACCCCTCTTTCATCATCAGACCCAGATTGGGCCGGGCTCGCCGCCAGGGCGCATCAGCCCCTTTGTAGATAATGTGGCGCAGGTCATTCAGGCGTCCGGGCTGCTGGGGGCGGCCATCGTTCAACCACGCCTCACGTGCCTGACCGCCCTTCCACGCCCGCGTGGTAAAGCCCAGGATTTCGACCTTCACGTTGCACCGCTCCAGCGTCCGCGCCAGAACATCGGCACAAATCGCCGCAATACTGATCGGACGCCCGCGCATCGAACCCGAATTGTCCAGCAGCAGTGTCACAACCGTATCCCGGAAATCGGTGTCCTTTTCCATCTTGAAACTCAGGGGCGTTGTCGGGTTCGCAATCACCCGCGCCAGACGCCCGGCATCCAGTATGCCTTCTTCCAGATCGAATTCCCAACTGCGGTTCTGCTGCGCCTGCAACCGGCGTTGCAGTTTGTTGGCCAGACGGCCAACCGCCCCTTTCAACGGGTCCAGTTGCTGATCTAGATAGGCACGCAACCGTTCCAGTTCGGCAGGTTCCGCCAAATCCTCGGCCGAGATTTCTTCGTCAAACGCACCCAGATAGACCTTGTAATCGGGATCGGCCTCGGATGCAGGCTGCGGGACCGGAGGCTCCATCGGCGCCTCGCCCTCGGGCATCTCGGCCTCTTCGCCCATCTCGTCATCGGCCATCTCGTCCATCGAGACCTGCGCCTGCGACTGGTCCTGCTGCTCTTCCTGAGTCTGTTCGGGGTTGGCGTCAGCGTCCTGATCGTCCTGTTCATCCTGACCGGTGCTGTCAGGATCGGGCTGTTCCTCGGCGTCGTCCTCGGCCTGATCGTCCTGATCTTGGTCCAGCTCGTCCGGGTCGTCGCCCAGCTGATCTCCGTATCCCAGATCCTTGATCATCTGCCGCGCAAAGCGGGCGAACTCGGTCTGATCCGACAGGATGTCCTGCAGGTTATCCAGCGTCCCACCGGCCTGTTCCTCAATGAAACCACGCCACAGGTTCATGACATTGTCGGCTGCAGGCGGCAAATCGCGACCCGTTGCCAGATGCCGTATCAGATACCCGGCCGCCACGGGCAAAGGTGCCTCGGCTGGCTGTTTGCACTGGTCATATCCCCGGCGGATTGCCTCGTGCCCGATCTTGACATCAATGTTGGATGCGGTGCCGGGCATATCCCGCGCGCCCATCGCCTCGCATCGCGCCGTTTCCATCGCCTCGTAAAGATCGCGCGCCATATCGCCCGGCGGGGCATACCGCGTGTGGGTCGCGTCGTCATGGTACCGGCGCTGCAACGCAAGCGCATCCGCCGTGCCACGCGCCAACAACACCTCTTCCCGCGTCATCCTGCGCGACACCTGCGGCAAACGCATCGATTCACCCGACAATCCCGACGGATCAACCGTATA
>JBPCWT010000390.1:0-4940 GCA_051009255.1 Ruegeria sp.
GGTGATTATGGTGCAACATCGACAGCGGCTGCGCCAAAGCATGCACGTCGGTTCCGTGGAAACTTGCAACACCAAACAGAACTTCGATGTCGTTTGCGGAAACATATCCGGCAAGGCCGTTCCACAAGTGATACATAGCGGTTCCACCTCGATAGTCGGGATGGACACAAGACCGTCCAAGTTCCAAAAGTCTGCGCCCGCCCTTTTTGAGCACGGACAGATCGTATTCGTCTTCGGAATAAAACTGGCCAAGCTCGTCCGCCCGATCGCCCGGCAAAAGCCGGTAAACACCGATGACATTCCCGGTTGTGTCGTCGATCGCCAGCATATGATCAAAAAATGGATCAAAATGATCTGTTTCCAACTGGTTTTCGTGGTCGACCATTTCGCCACCGCCACCAAGTTCTCTTACAAATACGTCGTATCGCAGGCGCTGCGCTGCGCGCAGTTCTTCGCTGGTCTCAGCCAGTTTTACGGTGAATGACGGCCCCGGATCCGGCATGTACATTCCATTGATAATTGAATCGGATTGACGGCTGATAGCGCAGATGGCGGATGCTTTGCAACAAGCCCGCAAATAGGCACTTGCCGAATGAATTCATTAACTTTTCTTCAATACCATTCACAGATCAAATACTGGAACCAAGGCAATGCGAGAGCCGTCGATCACAACCTTTCCGTGATCACGGAAATTCACCGTGATTTTGCCACCAATGCTGGATTGTACCTGACCGATACCCCAATCAGGAAAATCGGGGTGGCGGACGAACATGCCCGGTGCAAGAATGGCGTTCAGGTCTGTCATGCGATGCTCTTGGGTCGGACAAATGGCGGATGAAACAGGAGGTATTCATGGGCGAATGCAACGTCAACCTGGCTGCTTTGATAGGCTCCAGAATCTGCCATGATCTTATCAGTCCAATTGGCGCAATAAACAATGGGTTGGAGCTGTTGGATATGACCGGTGGTGTGCAAGGTCCTGAAATGGAATTGATTTCAGGCAGTGTCGGCAATGCAGGTGCACGCATCCGTTTCTTTCGAATCGCGTACGGTTCTTTCAGTGAACACCCGCTTAGCCAGTCTGAAGTTGTGGCTATTCTGGATGATGTCGGACAGAACAGTCGGCGCAAAGTGCATTGGGGGCCAACCGACAGAAAATCGCGGAATGAAGTCAAGCTGGCGTTCCTTGCGCTTCAATGCTGTGAAAGCGCAATGCCCTTGGGTGGTGAAATAGCGGTTTCATGCGAAAACGATCAATGGTTGATCGCTGGCGTTGCCGACAAACTCAACGTCGATGCGGAACTCTGGCAAGGCCTGAACACCGGAAGCTGCCGCAAGCAGATAACACCTGCGCATGTTCAGTTTGCGTTGTTGCCAGAAGCGGCACGATGTCTGGATCGAAGTCTTAGCGCTCAAACCACGTCAACTCTGTTAACGATCCGGTTTTAATCGATCAGGAACGCGTCGTTCCGTTACCACGCACCAGATACTTAAAGCTGGTCAGTTGTGCCGCACCCACCGGGCCGCGGGCATGCATTTTGCCCGTCGCGATACCGATTTCAGCGCCCATCCCAAATTCACCCCCATCTGCAAACTGGGTTGAGGCGTTGTGCATCAGAATTGCGCTGTCCAAACGTTCAAAAAAACGGGCGGCGGCGTTGGTGTCTTCGGTCATGATGCAATCCGTATGGTTCGAGCCGAATTGACGGATATGAGCGATAGCTTCATCAATGTCAGAAACAGGTTTCGCGGCGATTTTGCTGTCCAGAAATTCCTTGCCCCAATCTGCGTCACTTGCCGGAATGGTCCCTGTGATGGCAAGCGAACCTTGGGCGTGAACTTCGACCCCGGTGGCCATTAACGCCTCTATGATGTCCTTTCCAATCGAATCCACGACGTCTTTGTGGACAAGCAGGCATTCAGCCGCTCCGCAAATCCCGGTCCGGCGTGTCTTGGCATTCAATACTACGTCGAGCGTTTTCTTGGGATCTGCAGACTTGTCGACGTAAATATGAACAATGCCTTCCAGGTGGGCAAATACAGGTACTCGCGCCTCGCGTTGCACCAGCCCTACCAAACCTTTGCCACCACGCGGGACAATGACATCAACGAATTCCGTCATTGTCAGCAGTTCCTGCACTGCGGCGCGGTCGCGGGTCGGAACAAGCTGAATGGCATCCTCTGGCAGCCCTGCCGTCTTTAATCCTTTGACAAGGCAAGCATGGATCGCACTGGAGGAATGAAAGCTTTCCGATCCGCCGCGAAGAATAACCGCATTACCCGACTTTAGGCACAACGCGCCGGCATCAGCAGTTACATTCGGACGACTTTCATAGATAACGCCGATTACACCCAGCGGCGTGCGAACGCGTTGAATGTTCAGGCCAGACGCCATGTCCCATTCGGCAAGAGTTTCACCAACCGGATCGGCCTGCTCTGCTATGGTTCGCAGTCCATCGACCATGCTTTGAACTCGGGCTTCATCTAGCATTAGACGGTCCATCATTGCAGGCGACAGGCCCTTGTTGCGACCAAACTCAAGGTCTTTTTTGTTCGCCTCAATAATATCAGGCCGCCTCTCCCAAACGGCATCAGCGGCCGCAATCAGTGCCGCGTGCTTGCGCTCCGCCGTGGCAAAGGCCAATTCGTTTGCCGCCAGTTTTGCGCGCTTTCCCATGTCAGCCATCAAGCCGGGAATGTTATCAAGGTCTTTCATCGCTTGGGCCTTTCTGGTCTTCAAATATTTTACGTAATCCGCTCAGAGTATCAAAGTGTAAGGTCGTCTCGGTGGATCAAGGCTGCACGCCCCGGGTATCCCAGTGTTTGTTCAATTTCAGATGACTTTCGTCCCTTGATGGCATCTGCTTCCTGAGCTGTATAGCGACTAAGCCCCTGCCCCAATCGACGCGCCTGCGGATCCAAAATTGATACAGGGTCCCCACGACCAAATGTTCCAGTTACCTCGACAACGCCAGCAGGAAGAAGGCTTTTGCCATTTGCCAATGCATTTGCCGCGCCATCATCAACAGTAATCTGGCCGCGTGGCTTCATAGCAGAAATCCAACGCTTGCGTGCGGCTTGCGGATCAAGCGTTGCAGTGAACCAAGTACTGTTTCCACCATTGCTTAGCTTTTTCAGTGGGTTCAGGGTTGAACCTTCGGTAATCGCCATGTCGCAACCGGCAGCTGTGGCCATCTTTGCGGCAAGCAGTTTTGTCTTCATCCCACCCTTTGACAAACCAGAACCGGCGTCCCCTGCCATTGCTTCAATATCGGGGGTTATTTTCTCGATAACTTCAAATCGCTTGGCTTGGGTATCTTCGCTAGGATTACCGCTGTAGAATCCGTCCACATCTGACAGCAGTATCAACTGGTCGGCACCAACAGTTACCGCGATCTGCGCGGCCAGTCGATCATTGTCGCCATATCGGATCTCATCCGTTGCCACTGTATCGTTTTCATTGACAATGGGCACCACTTTCAATCCAAGCAGAGTTTCCAGCGTGGCGCGTGAATTCAAGTAACGCCGCCGGTCTTCGCTGTCTTCCAGCGTAACAAGGACCTGCGCGGTTGTAATTTTGTGGGGTGCCAACGCCTCTTCATAAGCGCGGGCCAATCGGATTTGACCAACCGCTGCTGCTGCTTGGGATTGTTCCAGTGCCAAAGCGGACATTGGTAATTTCAAAACGCCTCGGCCTAGGGCAATGGAACCAGACGAAACCAGAACGATATCCGTTCCGTTTTTCTTAAGCCATGCAACATCTTGCGCCAGGGATTTCAACCAATCTGATCGCAACAGACCAGTAGTCCGGTCTACTAGCAAAGCGGACCCAATCTTGACTACCAATCGACGTGCAGCAGTCAGGGTTGCCAAGAGTTCTCCTCCTCCACAGCCTTGTAACGCAGCCTGTCTTCATCAATCTGTTTTCGAAGCGCGCGCAGCACCTCGGTAACGCCCATTCGGGCCACGCCGGACATGGTCATTACGGGTCCACCAGCGGCCTCTTCCAGCTCAGTCTTGGCAAGTTCCAATTCTTCATCATCCAGCGCGTCAACTTTGTTGAGCACTGTTATTCGGGGCTTGGTTGCCAACGCTCCGCCATACGCCTCGAGCTCATGAATTATTGTCTTGCAATCCTCGGCCACACTTTCCGATGTTCCATCAACAAGATGCAGCAAGACCGCGCAACGTTCGACGTGACCTAAAAAACGGTCGCCGATGCCACGCCCCTCGTGTGCGCCTTCGATAAGGCCTGGAATATCGGCCACGACGAATTCAATGCCATCCACGCCAACAACACCCAAGTTCGGATGCAATGTCGTGAACGGGTAGTCCGCGATTTTTGGCCGGGCGTTGGATGTCGCCGCCAGAAAGGTCGACTTTCCTGCGTTAGGCATACCCAGCAAACCCGCATCCGCGATCAGTTTAAGCCGCAGCCATATTGTACGTTCAACACCGGATTGGCCAGGGTTGGCCTTTCGCGGTGCCTGATTAGTCGCCGATTTGAAATGCAGGTTGCCGAAGCCACCGTTGCCACCACGCGCCAACAAAACGCGTTCGCCGACCTGCGTCAGATCGGCAATAACAGTTTCCTCGTCTTCGTCCAAAATCTCGGTGCCAACTGGCACGCGCAGGACAATATCATCACCATCTTTTCCCGTACGCTGCTGACCGCGTCCGGGTTGGCCGTTTTTGGCAAAGAAATGCTGTTGATATCGAAAATCGATCAGGGTGTTCAGACCGTCGACGACTTCGGCCCAGACGGAACCGCCTTTACCGCCGTCACCGCCATCGGGACCACCGTATTCGATGTATTTTTCACGCCGAAAACTGACGCAACCACCGCCTCCGGCCCCGGACCGAATGTGGACCTTTGCGAGATCAAGAAATTTCATGAATGTCCCCTACTGCAAAGGCCCCATCCGCCACAAGTCAGAGTT
>JBPCWT010000391.1:0-16053 GCA_051009255.1 Ruegeria sp.
CCGATGATCGGGTCGATCTTGCCTTCGGCTGCGGCCTCGGTCAGGTCGCGCGCATATTTCTTGAGTGCGTCATAGCCTTCTTCGGCAGACGCGCTGTCGGCTGTGCGGCCCTTGCGAATGTCGTTGATCGCTTCGTTGAGCTTTTGGGCGGATACGGCTCCGGCCTCCAACGCCTCTTTGGCCTTGGATTTCACCATGCACAGCGCCATCAGTATGCGTTCGACGGGAACGAAACTGTCGCCTGCCTTGGTGGCGATCTTTTCGGCCTCGTCCAGAACCTTGGCGGTTTGTCCGTCCAGATAAACCTGTCCTGCGTCGCCGCTGACCTTGGGTATCTTTGTCATCGTGGCGTCCAGCGCCTCGACCACGCGGGCGGGTGCGCCGCCAGCGCGTGTTATCAGGTTGCTTGCCAGCCCCTGATCGTCATCCATCAATGCCTTGAGTATATGTTCGGGTGCCAGTCTCTGGTGCCCCTCGCGCAGTGCGATTGTCTGCGCTGCCTGCACGAATCCCCGTGCCCGCTCGGTGAACTTGTTCAAGTCCATCTTTCTCTCCTTTTCTAAGCGCCCAAGGATTGTTGCGCCCGCTTGGCGGCACGCTTCGGTCTGGGCCTTGCTTATAATTTGGGGAATGTCGCTGCGGCTTCAAGAGGTCAGACTGCGATATTCAGGATTACCCGCGTGGAATGGAATAGACCGTGTAACCGCCGGTTTCGGCCATCTGTTGTGCGTTGTACATGTCCACCAATGATTGCTGCGCGGTGCTGCCCGTCGGGCAAGAGACAAGATCGGCCGTGTGATCCAGGAAATTTCCGGTGAAGTCGGTTTCGCCCGTGAGTTGGCACCAGTCGTCCTGCGACCGATAACCGCGCACCAGCAGCAGGTTGTCATTGGTCGGCGCCGGGGCGGCACCCTGATCGGGCGCGTCATTCTGTGGGGTTTCCTGACACGCCGCCAGCGACATGGCCAATAGAACCAAAACAAGCTTTTTCATCTTTTGTCCCTTTTTCTAAATAACCTTGGCTCAATTGACGCCATCATATCACAGACAACGCACCGTGGTGTGACCTTGGTCACGTGGGCATCGCGCATGGACACAGGCCACCCGAACAGTTAGAACGCAGACGTTTGTCAATGAGAGAGTGCCCCCATGTCCGATGACCGCCTGATCGTTGCCCTGGATGTTCCCAATGCCCTTCAGGGGCTGGCGATGGCGGAACGGCTGGGAGAGACCGTGTCGTTCTACAAGATCGGTCTGGGGATGCTGACAGGTGGTGGTCTGGCGCTGGCCAATGAGCTGAAACAGGATCACGGCAAGCGCATCTTTCTGGACATGAAGCTGTTCGATATCGGCAACACGGTGGAAAATGCCGTGCGGGGGCTGGCGCAGTTCGATCTGGATTTCCTAACCGTACATGGCGATCCGTATGTGGTGCGCGCCGCCAAAGAGGGGGCATCGGGCAAGGACCTGAAAATCCTTGCCGTCACGATCCTGACATCGCTGAACCGCGAGGATCTGGATGCCGGTCTGATCAAACCCGGCGATCTGCAGGATCTGGTTGTCGAACGGGCGGCAAAGGCGTTCGAGGCCGGGGCCGATGGCGTGATCGCCAGCCCACGTGAAGCGGCGCTGATCCGCGCCCTGCCGCAGGCCGAGGGGCGATTGATCGTGACCCCGGGCGTCCGCCCCGCGGGTGCCGATCTGGGCGATCAGAAACGGGTGGCGACCCCGGCGAGCGCAATTACGGACGGGGCCGACCATATCGTAGTGGGACGCCCCATTTATCGCGCCGACAGTCCAAAAGCCGCCGCACAGGCGGTTTTGGACGAATTGAATTCAATCAAGGTTCATTAAGTCCCGAACCGGGATTTGCGCCGGTTTTGACGCAAGAGTGCAGGCTAACAAGTTGACCTTGCGTCAATTATTCGTCTGGCCGCGCCAAATTGCCCCTGTGCCCTAAAATACACATGCAAATAGCGACTTTGGCCAAGGGGGTCTCGGGCCTATCGTGAGGGCGTTTTTTGGGCGAGTCTGAAATTGAGACACTCCCCGACGAACTTTTTCTTCCTGAGGTTCGTCACCTTTCCCCCCGCCACTTGCGGGGGGTTTTCTTGTAAGCATCGCAAGTTTCTGCCCTTTACGCGGCTTTGATCTGGCCGCGTTGCTGGTATAGTTCAGACACTCTTGAACCCGCTGCAACACGTCGCGAACGGAACCTGCCGAATGCCCGGTCTCTGCCGAGATTGCCTGACATGCCTTAAAGAAGAAACGCGCTGTCCAAGCTGCGGCAGCCCGCGCGTGAAAACACATCCCGAGCTGTTCGACCTGACCATTGCCCATATGGATTGCGACGCATTTTATGCGTCGGTCGAAAAGCGTGACAACCCGGAGCTGGCAGACAAGCCGGTTGTTATCGGCGGTGGCAAGCGCGGTGTTGTCTCGACCGCGTGTTACGTAGCGCGTATTCGCGGGGTGCGGTCCGCGATGCCGATGTTCAAGGCGTTACAGCTGTGCCCTGACGCGGTAGTTCTGAAACCACGCATGTCGGTTTATGCCGAGGTGTCCCGGCAGATAAGGGCGATGATGGACGCGCTGACGCCAATCGTCGAACCGCTGTCGCTGGACGAAGCATTCATGGACCTGTCTGGTACACAGCGCCTGCATGGCGCACCGCCTGCGGTGATGCTGGCGCGGCTGATAAAGCGGATGAAGGACGAGGCGGGGCTGACCGGTTCAATCGGGTTGTCCCATAACAAGTTTCTGGCCAAGGTCGCCTCGGATCTGGACAAGCCGCGTGGGTTTTCGGTGATTGGCAAGGCGGAAACGGCCACGTTCCTGCATGACAAACCGGTGCGCCTGATCTGGGGCATTGGCCCGGCCGCGCAGGAATCGCTGGAACGTGCGGGCATCCGCACCTTTACCGATCTGCTGCGATGGGAGCAGGAGGCGCTGACCGCGCGGTTCGGATCAATGGGCTATCGCCTGTGGCATCTGGCGCGCGGGCAGGACAAGCGACGTGTTTCCGCCTACGAGCCGATGAAATCCATCAGCAACGAGACGACCTTTTTCGAGGATACCGGAAACGCGGATATCCTTGACGGTCATCTGTGGCGCATGGCGGAAAAGGTGTCAGACAGGGCCAAGGCCAAGGGACTGGCAGGGCGGGTCGTGACGCTGAAGCTGAAAAAGGCAAACCACAAGGTTCTGACGCGCCGTGTATCGCTGCGGGATGCGACGCAGATGGCCGACAGGGTGTACCGCACCGCAAAGGGGTTGTTTGAACAGGTCGGTGACCAAGGCCCGTACCGGTTGCTGGGGTGCGGGCTGTCGGATCTTTGCGATGCCGATCAGGCCGACATGTCCGGTGATTTGCTGGATCCCGGCGCATCGCAGCGATCACAGGCCGAACGGGCAACGGACGAGATCAGACGCCGCTTTGGTACAGATGCAATCGTCAAAGGCCGCGCGCTGAGATAGTTCTCGCGCCTATTCCGCCGCCAGCGGCACCGCTTCGGGACCGATACGCGCGATGTCTGAAATCACTTGTCGCAACGTTTGCCGGAACGCATCAAAGTTCGTGCCAGGCAGGATTTTCTGTTCGTCCATATACAGCGAGCGGTCGATTTCGATCTGAACCGCGTGCTGACGACGCCCGGGGCGGCCATAGGTCTGGGTCACATATGCGCCCGCAAACGGCGCGTTGCGAACGACACTCAGCCCCGCAGCGGCAAAGGCGGTCTCGATCTGGTCCACGATTTCACCGGATGCCGATGCGCCGAACCTGTCGCCCAGAACAATCTCGGGGCGGCCCGAACGGGTGGTTCCTGCTGCCGCCACGGCCTCGTGCGGCATCGAGTGGCAATCGATCAGGATCGCTTGACCGAACATCTTGTGAGATTCAGCCAGAAGCGATTTCAGCCGCGCGTGATAGGGGTGCCAGTACGTATCGATCCGGTGGCGTGCCTCGTCAATCGTCAGTTTTCCGCGATAAATCGCGCGCCCATTGGCAACGACGCGGGGGATCACGCCCAGCCCCGACGTGACACGCGGGTTGTGGCCGCGCCTGCGGATGCCGTCGATCAGCGCCGGGTCCAGTTCGTCCGCGCTGCGGTTCAGATCCAGATAGGCCCGTGGCATTTTTGCCTTGATCAGCGGAACGCCAAGCCCCGGCGCGGTATCGAACAGCCGGTCGACATAGGCATCTTCCGAGGATCGAATCAGGTGGCGGTTCAGAACGGATTGCTGCAGCATCTGCATCGGATAGTCCCGACCGCTGTGCGGAGACGAAAAAACAACGCAGGACGTGCGGTTGGCGGGCATTTCCAGATCGTATGCTGCGTTGGGCATGGGCTCTCCTTGTTCACAGCGAACATAGACCGGAAATTTGTTCTTCCAAACCCCTTGATCCCCTTTACGACTCCTTTTATAGAGCCCGCTACCGGCGCGGGGTTCCGCGCCCCATTTCGTTATGGGGCAGGGCACGCAAAGGTTTCGTGGGCGGTTAGCTCAGCGGTAGAGCACTTCGTTGACATCGAAGGGGTCACAAGTTCGATCCTTGTACCGCCCACCATCGCTTCGCTGTTCCGGGTTTTCCGGGGCACCCGCTAACCCAGGCGCTGGCCATACCTTGAAGAAGGCGCCGCAGGAATTGGAGACAGACCATGAAGGTCAAGAACTCGCTCCGCTCGCTCAAGAACCGGCACCGTGATTGCCGGGTTGTGCGTCGCAAAGGCCGCGTCTACGTGATCAACAAGACGCAGCGCAAGTTCAAAGCTCGTCAGGGCTGAGAACGACACATACCGTTTTGAAAGAACCGCGCCGCCGAGCGCGGTTTTTTTGTGGGTGGGCGTATGCGGGGGCTGGTGGGCAAAGACCTTTGGACCATCCAAGCAGGAAGCGCAGCCTTAGCGAAGACGGCGTGGCGAAAAACCATTGCATGGCAATCATTCAAGCAAGGCAAGATTAGTATGTTACTGACAAAAACGCGATCGGAATCCAGATCGGAGACGTCAGTACCACTGCGGTAGTCACTGCAAGGTTTTCGCCAATATGTTGCTCACGAAGATCATCGGCCGCTTCGGTGCTCTTACCTGCCGCAGTCAGTTGTTCGCGCATCAAAGCTGTTTCGGCCTTCTGGGTTTGGGTCTCGCAGGCTACAAGTGCAGCACCGGCAAATGTGACCAGGATTATCTTTTTTAACACTATTCCACTCCTTACACCGGACAATCGAACGTATTTGCGGAACACGGAAATGAGCTTGGCGCGGATCGTCTCAATCCGAAGTGATTGACGGCAACGATCCAGCACTTGGATCTTGCTCAACGCCCTTTCTTTCATGGCCGCAGAATTTGCATTGTTGGTTCGCGGGCTTTTTGACAAAAAGGCCGCTGGGAAATGTCGGCTATGCTTAAAGCATGCCTTCGATGTTCATCGCAGCGACAAGATCAGAGATGAAATTTCGCCCTAGCGAGGCGCCCGGCTCGTCACTGAACACTTTTGTTTTCTGCCCCGTTTCCTCGTACCAGATCAGGTCGTCGTTAGAGTTCAGGCCAAGGCGGTAACACTCGTATTTGATCATTGTGTTCGTCGGTCTCAGCACCTTGCGGGCGAAGGCGCGGCTTCGGACAATTACGCTGGATTCCAGGTTTCCGGTAAGAGAAATGGGGTCGAAGTTCATCGTCGTCACCACAGTGCTGGAGCCGTCTATGATGGTGTATTTGCTGTGAAGTGTCCGGATTGTTCCGGTCTGATCCGCGGTGCCGTTGGAATGCGGTTTTAACTCAAAGATGCTGACGCCAGCCTTAAGAAGTCTTGTACGATAATCGACATATCCACCGTGGACGGACACGTGGTTTGTCGAAGCGAGCGAATTGGTGACAACTATGACTTGTACACCATTGACGCTTAGTCGTTCCAACAGCCCTGCGCCCTTGTCTGTCGGGATGAAGTAGGGCGTGACGATCAGAACCTTTTTCCGTGCGCGCGCGATCTCGTTGTAATGCGATTGGGACACCAGAAATGGGCCGCCAATGTCCTGACCACGCAATTTGTCCGGCGCATCTGTGACAAAAGAAACCTGTGCGCTAAGACCTTCACTATTTTGTCGACCCAGGGCGATGGATTTCGCCAATCCGTAATACTTTCCCTGCAACGACTTTGCGGCTCGTTGGTCTGCCGCAATGCGGAGGCCATCGAGGCCGATGATATTGGGAAGAAGTTGAAGCCTATCGACGGGCACGGCCCAATTGTCGTTCCAGTAAATCTCGAACGCGTCGGAAAACGCCTGAACACTATCGCCTTGAATGCCGATTTCAAAGTCGAGGAAGTGTGAGCTGCCATTATGAGTGAAGTATTCATCGCCGACATTTCTGCCGCCAATAATTGCGTGAACGCCATCGGTGATCTGAAATCTGCTGTGCATGCGACGGCGGCTTTTTTCGTAGTTCAGAAGAAAGGAAACCGTCGTCGGGCTGAGGCGGGGATAAGGGTTGAAAATACGTATTTCGATGTTGGGGTGGTTATCTAAAACAAAGAAGCTGTTTGCCGTTCGACGATTGAACAGATCATCCAAGAGTAAACGAACCCGTACGCCACGGTCGGCCGCATTCAGAACTTTGCTGACAAACAGGTGTCCCGCCTCGTCTTCTCGGAGTATGAAGAGGCTGATATCGAGCGTATTTTGGGCCTGATCAAGCGCATCAAGGCGAACGCTCAGTGCCGCCAGTCCATCCCGATATGGCGTAACGTGGGCGCTGGACATGTACGTATCCAACACGGCATTCGGTCGCGCCCGAGAAACTGATACTGCTTGGTTTTCGAGAAACGCCCGAGAAACTGATGGCGATGTTGTGCCTGCGCCAGAGCATGACACCAACCCCATGAAAACCGCACCCATCAAGGCAAAGGTGCCGATACTAAATTCGGCTGCGTTCTTTTTCAAAATGCGTAGTGCCTCAAACATGTTTGAACCCACACAGAATTTATTGATCGTTGATTATTTATTATGCGTTGAAATTGATCTTTGATCAATATATATACATATTAGCGATTTATTGGATTAATTTCAGGTGTTTAGATGGCAAGACGCTCGGATCATACCCGTGGGGAACTCAAGGAAATGATCGTGGAATCGGCTACGAGAATCGTGGCCGATGAAGGCCTTGAGAAGCTGACCATACGACGTATCGCTAAGGAAATCGGGTACACTTCGGGCACGCTTTATCTACTTTTCGAAAGCCGCGATGACCTGATTGTGGAGTTGCATATCAATACTTTGCAAAAGCTCCACGCGTGCTTGTCTGAAGTAAACTTGGAAAAATCAGCCGAGGAAGCCCTGACCGGTTTGGCCAGTTCCTACCTCGGCTTTATTCAAGAAAACCCCAATCTTTGGAACGCTGTTTTTGAACACAGGCTATCCCAGGGAAAGGTAACTCCTGAAAGATATGATCGCGCCATTTTCAGCCTCATTGACCTTGGCGTCGCCGCAATTCGCCCCTTGTACCCCGAAAGCCGTGTTGAAGAGGCCATTCACGACGCGCGGGTTCTATGGGCCAGCCTTTACGGTATCGCTGCACTTGACGTGTCCGACAAACTATCGCGCTACGAAAGTTCGGAACGATTTATCGAATCCTTGATGAAAAACTATGTCGCAGGAATACGTCAAAGCATGGCCGAAGACATTTCGCGCCAGCGGGTCGAGGATAGGCCCGCAGACACCACCTTGTAAGTCGTGTTCAGCGCTATATCTGCGCAGGCAAATTGGACCGCGCGATTTCAATACAGTGGTGTGCTGGCCCACGCCGATCACCAAAAACCGCTGTGTCCTTCGGCAACCTCGTCTTCGATTTCGATGTAGGGGCCACGGGTTGCGACCGGGCGTTGCCCCGCGCCAAATACCGTTTCGCATGACAGGTCCATTGTCAGGTTCTCGGGGTTGTCGCCGGTCAGAACCGCCAGTCGCTTTTCGGTCATGCCGTATACGACTGTACCGATCCCGGCCCAGTAACACGCCCCCGCGCACATGCAGCAGGGTTCGACCGAGGTGTAGAGCGTGCATTTCTCAAGAAATTCGGGATCAAATTGGCGGCTCGCTTGTCGGGCGACGTTCAGTTCGGCGTGTCCAAGACCCTTGTCGTCCTGATACGTATTGCCGGCGCGAACAAGAACATTGTCGTCCGGCCCGACAAGATTCGCGCCAAAGGGATGATTTCCCGCCTCGCGGCTGTTTTGTGCAATTCGAATGGTTTCGCGCAGATGAGTGAGGTCGCTTTCTTTCATGACGCACTCCTATGTGTCGAGGATCAGTACGATGACCTGTTTCCTGATCGGATGTCTTTTGGTTTTGACTGTATAACATGGGTCATCAAGGGCGGGGGCCGGAACTGCATTGCGCGTTGATGCTGGGGGCCGGGTGAGATTCTTCAAGATCCCATCTGCGCGTTCGACGCGCCACAAATCCCGTTCAATGCACACCTAAGGCCAAACGCGGAAATGAAATATCGCCGACGCGCCCTTGTTCAAACGGCGCGGTTCAACAACACTTCTGCTTCGAACCGGCGGAGACATTTTCGCGCTGTGGGGCTTGCAGGTAAATTCTGCATCTTCAGCTCTGGGAATATCCGCAAGATCTCATCGCGGCTCTCTTGGTCTACAAGTTCCATGCTGCCCGGATGACAATGCAGGCTTTCAGCCGGCTGGCCGTTGGCAAAAATGATCTCGTGCCGGTCGAGCAAGATGTGAAAATACTCTACAAATCCCGGTTGCGCCTGATGCACCCCGTCGAGATGAAGAAAGTGTTTCGCGGCGACCAGGACATCCGTGTTGCCCGAGATCAGCTTGGCCCGCCACCCCGAGACATGAATGCGAAGAGACGGAGAAACCGACAGTTGTGACGCGTTGTCCAGCGTGCCTGATTGAAAAATGATCGGCGCCAGGTTTCGTGTCGCCCACAATCGCCGCCGCCCGATCCAGCGAATTGTCTGGGCGGCGTTATCCATTGTCGTGACCGCATCGCCCACCTGTAAGTTTTCTACCGGAACTTCGCCCTCGGGCGTCATTATTTGCGTCCCAAGCGTAAAGCAGGGAAAAGGCACACCGCCACCGCTGCCGCCACCGGCGTCAAGATCTGAAACGTCCAGTTGCGTGTTTCCGTTTTGCAGGTTCGGATAGTCCGGGTCGTCAGGCGAGCCTGTTAAATCGACGGCATAAGTTGTGCCTACGGGCAGTGGCGCGGTTGGATCTGACGACCCCGTAATCCGAATGAATGCGGCAGATTGATCGGGGTCACTGCGAACGTCACCGCTGCCCAGATACTCGTAAGTATAGACGTATCCATCAACCGTTATCGTGTCTCCGGCTTCGACGGTAAGATCCGGTATTGAACCCACCTCGTTGAAAACCACGCCAACCGTTGTTCCGGTGGTGATGTTGATGTTCCCGCCACTTGTCGCCGGGTCGCCGTTCACGTTCTGCACGGTTAAGGATATATCGGGCACGGAGCTCTCCGAATACAACAATGACACCCATCAGGTAAGTGATCGGCAAGAAATGACAAGCCCGGGAAATTGCGCATATTCGCCTCGGATCCAGGCCTTGTCGACGCTTGGTCAATGCCGCCATGCCTATTGCCTGAAAGGCGCGGGAACAAGACATTAGCCCAATTAAGAAAAATGAATGTATAAATACCTAACAGCTGTCCAAAGACGGTCAATTTCTGTCCGGGGGGGGTGTTCGAATTGGTCGGGTTTGCGCGTTGGCACGTGTGGTCAGGGACATGACCGCATTCGGTAGGTAGAGTTTTGAAGAGGAGTTGCAGGATGGCATTGGACCGCCAAGAAGACACAGATTTTGTGAAGTTCTGGAATTCGGTGCTGGAACCGAAATTTACAAAGTACCGCCACATCCTGCAGGGCGGATTGTCCCGACATTCAGCGGCCGTGATACCGAAACTGCCAATAGAAAAGGGGATGTCCGTTCTGGATGTCGGCTGTGGTTGGGGCGACATGTCGATTCAGGTGGCGGACATGGTCGGTGAAACCGGGCGTGTCGTGGGCATTGATTGCGTGGATGCCTTTTTGGAGGAAGCACGCAAGGACGCGGCAGCAAACGGTCTGACGAATGTGGAGTTTCGGCGGGGCGACGCAGAGATCGCGCTGCCGGAGAACGAGTTCGATTATGTCGTTGCCCGTTTTGGAACAATGTTTTTTACCAATCCAGTTGCCGCGCTAAGGCGTATGCGGCTGGCGCTGAAACCCGGTGGGCAGATGACGCATATCGTCTGGCGCAGGCGTCAGGACAACCCGGCCTGGCAAGAGGCCAAGGATATCGTCCTGCGGCACCTGCCGCCGCCGGGTGAAGACGCGGATACCTGTGGGCCCGGTCCGTTTTCGATGGGCAATCAGGAAATGGCGGGCGCGATGATGAAAAGCGCCGGGTACGAGGATGTTACTTTTACGCGCGTGGACGAAAAGATCATGGTTGGTACCACCCCGGAGGAATGTATCGCATTCGCGTTGGCGATCGGTCCGGGCGGCGAGATTTTCCGCGAAGCGGGGGAAGAACTGGCCGAGGCAAAGCGCCCGGATATCGAAAGCGAGATGCGCGCCTTTTTCGGAAGTCTGGAACAGGATGAAAAGGGCATCTGGGCCCCCACATCATCCTGGGTGATCAGCGCGCGCAATCCGGCCTGATGGCAACGGGTGCTGCCCGAAATCGGCGCAGCATTGGTACGTGAACCGCCGCGCCCGTGCGACGGTTTTTACCCAAGCTGCGCATGGCGTCTGCGCGCGCAGGCGTGAAGCTGGTGCATGTCGTCGTCCTTGATACCAAGCTCGTCAAGGTGACGGACGAGGGAATCAAGATAGGCATAATTGGGACCCAGCCCGCCTTCGGCTGCGGCGATCATCTGGGCGGCTTCTTCCTGTGACAGGTCTGGCATGTACCGGTAATTGCTGCGGTCCATCACAAAAACCAGCGCCTCAACCGGTCCCTGCGGCGTCTCTACCTTTAGGAACACAGGACAGTAAGAGCCCGAAAACATCTCGCGCCGCCACATGAATTCGGTTTCCTGATCAACCAGCGCGGCGGGTATGCGAAAGACGACGCCGTCGCAATGGCCGCCTTCGTCCAGCGCCGCCATCAGCCCGGGCCGTACATGGCTGCCACGTCCGCCTTCCAGTTTCATGCAGAACCTGCGGCGCCAGCCAGCCAGCGCGCCGTACCGGTATTCTTCGACCTGAACCGCCGGGTCCCAGATCAGCGAGCCATAGGCAAACACCCAAAGGTCCTGCGCAAGCCGGTCTGAAAGCACTGCTTGCCTGTTGGCTTCGCGTTCGTCGTGGTCCATCCGCCAGCCCGGTGGCCAGCCCTCGGCCTTGGCCTGTTCGTCAAGTTCGTCAAAACGATCCTGACCAAAGCGCAGTTCGGATGCGTCGGGTGGGGTGATAAGGCCACGCAAAGCAGGTGTGTGGCGAAAGACATGATGTGCGAATGGCATAGTGTATCTATGCGTGGTTCGCGCCGAAGGGACCAGTGGTTTTTTGTCTGACCAGAGGTAATTTGGCGGCGGTGTGGTGCCGGTCCTGCAGGATCGAACGGCGGGTGGCGTCATCTGGCAAAAATGCCATCAGATGCTTGTGACAGTCAGCCATCCACCCCAAGCGATCAAACCCACCCCCAGCGCCCGGCTGAGATAGCGGCCATAGGGCAAGGTCTTTTCCGCCAGAACAATGATTGTCAGAACCGCAACCCAAGGCAGGTTCATCACGCCCAGAACGAACAGCAGCACCATCAGCATCCAGCAACAGCCAAGGCAGTAATACCCGTGGTGCAGGCCCATCCGGGCCGCGCCCCATGTGCCCTCTCTCCAATGGGTTGTCAGGAAACCAAGCGGCGAACGGCAGTGATCAAGACAGGTGTCTTTCATCGGTGTCCACTGAAACGCGCCCGCCAGCATCAGAACAACGCCGCCCAGCGCCGGGGCGATGCTGCCCATCATGGATGTCAGGGCACCGCTGGTATGAAGCCACCAGTTCAAGAGCGTCGCCACCAGCGAAAAGCCAATCCAGATCATCAGGTATCCCGCCACAAAGGCAAATGTTGGCGCAAAGGGGCGGCCGGCCTCGGCCCTTTTGGCGCGGACCCGGTCAAAGATCATGACGGTTGGCGTGACCGAAGGCAGCATCATCGCAAACATCATCACCGCCCACATGACGAACATGAACCCAAAGTCGGCAGCCGACCATGCCACCGTCATTGGCATGGTCATGTTGTCTGCCATTGTCCCGGCCGACATCCCAAGCCCAAGGTAAATCGTGTACACCCAAGCCAACAAAGCCAGCACGACCAGAGCACCGATGACCAGAGCCCGATCACGTTGAGCGACGGCGGATTGCATCAGATAGGTTCTTTGCCCGGTTCGCGCAGCATCAGCCCGCCCAAGAGACCTGACCCACGACGCCGGAACGTCCCTGCCAGTTCACCGGCATATCGCTGTCGTTCCAGACGGTGCCGTTACTGGGTGCAAGATCGCCTTCGTGCGCGTCATGCCCAAAGGCCACGCTGAAGGCCGCGTTTTTCAGCATCATCTTGTTACCCAGATCATTGACCAGCCGGCTTGATTGCATCTCGCCCACCCCGGAAAGGGACGCGGTCAGGGTTCCATCGGCCTCGGTCACGGCGATTGCGACACGTTTTGATGGCAACCACGAGGATACCAGGCTGGCGGGTACTTCTATCCCGCCCCCAGATGCGCCCTGCAGGATCGTTTCCAGCGCGGCGGCCTGATCGGCGCTGGCGCTTTCGTCGATGTATACGCGCCCCGTGCCATTGGCGTCGAACAAAGTCGGCCCCGGAAAATGCAGGGACACAACCGCGTTCTGCCCTGACAGGTCAACGCCGTCATGCGCGCCCTCTTGGATACGCAGCAGCAGCGACGTCGCGCAATACCCTTGATCCATTAACATCAAATCCGCTTGTCCAAACCAACACGGACACAGCATGTTGCAGCTGCAGGTTTCGACAAGTTCTCCGGATACATTCCAACCCATTGGATTCCCCCCAAGATGTGGCTTGTTCCACGCGAACCTGCCAAACTTATCACAAATTCGCATATTTTGTTAGAGCGGCGGTTTTCGACCGTCGGATCGTATATATCAAAGGCTGTAGCGAACCGGCTTTTTGGCCGTGTCAAACAGCTTGATATTGTCGCCTTGCTGACATGCCGTTCACACCGTCGCCGAAAACGGTCGCGCACCGCACAGAGCAACTAAAAATTGTTGGTGCGATCAGGTTTGCATTCCCGCCGTCACATAAGGTTACGGGCCAGATCCACATTTTGAACGAACGGGAAACGCATCTTTGGCCGTCAGTTTTCAGCCCTAAAGTACGCGCCCGGTTACATTCAGAGCTTTCAATACATCCGAACGAAATTGGGATACGTATAAGGTGCATATTTATTTCGCAAAAACTTACAGTATCCAGAAAGGAATTGATGATGCTTCAAGGGCTTTCCAGAACAGTTGTCTCGGTCTCTCTTGCATGGACGATTTCGGCGCCGGCCAATGCCCAGGATTTTGATCCGACCTCTCTTTCTACATTTGGGTCGAAACCCAACATCATTTTGATCGTGTCTGACGACACCGGGTATTGGGACCTTGGCGCATATCATGGGGGCGCGGCGCGCGGGATGGATACCCCGAACCTGGATCAGATGGCCAAGGAAGGCATGATGTTCACCGACTTTTATGCCCAATCCTCTTGCACACCGGGCAGGGCGGCGATGCAGACGGGCCGGTATCCAAATCGGTCCGGCATGACCACGGTTGCCTTTCAGGGGCAGGGCGGCGGGCTGCCTGCCGCGGAATGGACAATTGCGTCGATACTGAAGCAGGCGGACTATAACACCTATTTCATGGGCAAGTGGCATTTGGGCGAGTCTGACTATGCCCTGCCGATCTCTCATGGGTATGACAAGATGGAGAACACATTTCTCTATCACCTGAACGCATTGACCTATGCGCTTCCGGATTGGCATGTGCAGATGACTGACGAACAGCGGGCATTCTTCCGCGACGCCACGACGGGGGTACTCGAAGGCGAAGCCGGTGGCGCTGCTCGCGAAGTTTTGACGATCGAAGACATGACGACAGAGGACCTGGCCAAGTTGGATTCTGTCGGTGCTGCCAAGTCAGTGGCTGAACTCGAACGCTTGGCGGGTCAGGACCAGCCATTTTTCATGTCGATAAACTGGGCTGCAAATCACCAACCCAACCTCCCTTCGCCTGAATTCGAAGGCAAGTCTGCGGTAAAGAATAAGTACGGCGACAAAGTTGTCGAACTGGACCATCGAACAGGGCAAATTCTCAACAAGGTCAAGGATCTTGGACTCGAAGAAAACACACTGATTGTCTACACCGTCGACAACGGTGCTTGGCAGGATGTGCATCCTGATGCGGGCATGACACCGTTCAGAGGCACCAAGGGCACTGACCGTGAAGGTGCCTATCGGGTGCCGTTCTTCGCCAAGTGGAAAGGGAAAATCGAGTCTGGATCGAAGTCGCACGACATCACGGGTGGCACCGACCTGATGGCCACATTCGCCCATCTCGCTGGTGTGCAGTTGCCGGCCGAAGACCGTGAAGGCAAGCCGACGATCTTTGACAGCATCGACATGGCTCCTATCCTCTTTGGCGAAGCCGAGCCGCAGCGCGACAGCTGGGCGTACTTCACAGAAAACGAACTTTCTCCGGGAGCCGTGCGTGTCGGGCCCTGGAAAGCAGTGTTCAACATCCGCGGAGACAATGGTGCACGTGCTGGCTCTGAAGCCCCGGCCGCAGAACTTGGATGGCGTGGAGCAGAGCAATACGTTGCCACCGTGCCTCAGGTGTTCAACCTTTGGGAAGATCCAATGGAGCGCTACGACATCTTCATGACAACTGGTCGTGAAAACACATGGACGGTGCCGTCATTGTTGGGAGAAGCCGAGCGGGTCGTTAAGACATACATTGAGTACCCGCCTCGCCCGGTTCAAAGCGAATCCTATTCGGGTCCGTTGACGCTCAGCGAGTACCATCGCTTCTCGGTTGTACGCGAGCAACTGGAAAAGCAAGGGTTCAAACTGGGCTTGCCGACCGGAAACTAATAGGACGGGCCGGGACGCAGCCCTTGCGTCCCGGCACCGGTCTGCGGATTTATACCAAGCCGGGCACTGTCCGCAGCTTGTTGAACGCTGACGCATTCACCCAACAAAATTCAAAGACGGGAATTGGCAGTTGGCGGCACGGCTGGTGCTGATCACAGCCAATTGCGCGCTGCTTTGCAGACATTCCCGGATTGGTCTAATGGTTCCGGGCGGCATCGTCTGGGAGTTGAATATGCTAAAGTTAATCTGGATGTCTGATCTGCATTTCACGCACGAGGGCGAGGTGCTGGGACATGACCCACGGATCAGGCTGGATGCAGCGGTTGACCATGTAAACCACCATCACGCAGACGCGGGGCTGTGTGTGATTTCGGGCGATCTGGTCAATCGGGGGTCCCGGGTTGGGTATGAAGCGTTGCAGACGCGGCTAGACAAACTCTCGGTTCCTTATCTGCCGATGGTCGGAAACCATGATGATCGCGACCTGTTGCGACAGACCCTGCCCCTGCCACAGAGCTGCATGACGGATTTCATACAGTACTCGGTTTCAACCTCTGACGGGTTGATCGTCTGTCTGGATACACAGAAAAGCGGATCGGATGCGGGCGAGTTCTGCGCCGAGCGCATTGGATGGCTGCAACGTGTCCTCGAAAACGCGGAGGGCGCGCTGGTTTATCTGTTCATGCATCACCCGCCCATGGCGTTGGGCCTGCCCATGCAGGATACCGAGAATTTGGAAAACGGTGATGAATTCCTGAGCCTGATTTCCCGGTTTGACTGTGTAAAGTACCTGTTTGTCGGACACGTTCACCGCCCGATCTCGGGCACAGTCACGGGGATACCGTTTTCAACCATGCGGTCGGTGTTGTACCAGGCACCACCGCCGCGACCCGAATGGAACTGGGACACATTCC
>JBPCWT010000392.1:0-3413 GCA_051009255.1 Ruegeria sp.
CCACATAGTCCCACATATTGAAATGCGGGGCCCATGGCCGTTGGGTGGCGTTCACGTAAAAACCAGCACCCTGTCCCAGATCATAGTCTTCGTGATCACCAACGCCCTCGCCGCGCGGGGAAGTGTCGGGGAAAACCAGCGCGATACCCTGCTCTGCGGCCCAGCTTTGTGCCCCGGCCTTGGTCATCGCGTTTTCATGGGTGCAGGTCAGGCCCGACAAGTACCACAAGACCGGCACCGGGCCGTCCTTGGCCTCAACCGGAAGAAACAAACCAAAAGTCATATCGCACTGGCAGGCAGCGGACGCGTGACGGTACACGCCTTGTACGCCGCCGAAACATGCATTTTCTGAAAGGGTTTCCATGTCGCATTGTCCTTGCGTTGGGTTCCCGCCATGGCTAACGGCACAAGGCTTTGACGTAAAGTGAACGTGCCCTTGAATCACAGAATTTTCGTCAATTTTCAGGTTACGGAGAGCCAACCCAGGCGATGACCAGCGGCAGGCTCAAAATACTGGCTATTGTCGACAGCAAAATCGCAGCAGAGGCGCGATGCGGTGCAACACCGTAATGCGCGGCCAGCATGTAGACGTTGCCAGCGACAGGAAGCGCCGCGGCAGAAATGGCAACAGAGGCGGGAAAAGCCCCAACAGGAATCAGCCAGATCAAAGCAATTGCGACGAAGAGCGGGTGAATGACCAGTTTGCAAAAACTCAGCCAGCCTGCGATCTGCACGCGCTCTGCGGATTTGCCCGCCAACGACGCACCTATGGCGAAAAGCGCGCCCGGTGTCGCAGCCCCGCCCAGTATGGTCAGAAAGTCATTCAGTGGTACCGGGACCGGTATTTTCATCGCTGACCAGATCAGACCGGCAGAGATTGACACCACCATCGGATTTTTCAGCAATCCCAAACCGATCAGACGGATGGTTCCAAACGTCAATCTGCCGTCCCGCCCGCCATTGATAAGTATCACAATCAAGGAAGAAAACACGACCAGATCAACCGTCAGGACCAGCATAACCGGCCCGATCGCGGCCTCTGTAAACAGCAGGGCAAGCATAGGCAGGCCAAGAAATCCGACATTTCCGATGGCCGCGCATTGCGCCTCGACCGCGGCGGTAGGGATGTCCAGCCCACGCAGGTAGGCAACCAATGTCGCCAGCGCGTAAACGCCAGCGGTTCCAATCAGATAACCCAGCACCAGCCTGCCACTGAAAATCTCGGCAAAGGGTAGGGTCGCGGCGAACCGGAACAGCATCGCGGACAGAGCAAAGAAAAATACGAACTTGGTCAGATATGCGGTGGCTTCTTCGGTAAAAAACCGGGTGCGACCAGCCCAGTATCCCAGACCGATGATCGCAAAAAAGGGCAGGGTGCGCAGAAACACATCGATCATGGGCGGATTGGTAACAGGAAATTACCGCATCGCAAGTAGCGGATTCAGCCGCTTCCGATCAGTATCCCCGCTGCAAGAACCAAAGACCCACCCAGCACCACCTGAAAAGCCGCGCGGAAAAAAGGTGTTTCCATATACTTGTTTTGGATCCAAGCGATGGCCCAAAGTTCGACAAAAACGACCAAGAAGGCAATAATCGTTGCTGTCCAGAATTCGGGGATCAGATAGGGCAGGGCGTGGCCCAGCCCGCCCACCGTTGTCATTATGCCGGATGCAAGGCCACGCTTTACCGGCGAGCCTCGGCCAGACAGTTCTCCATCGTCTGATGCCGCTTCGGTAAAGCCCATCGATATTCCGGCACCGACAGATGCGGCCAGCCCAACCAGAAAGGTTGTCCAGGTGTCCTGGGTTGCAAAGGCAACGGCAAAAATCGGCGCCAATGTCGAAACCGAACCGTCCATCAATCCGGCCAGTCCCGGTTGCACCCATGTCAGAATGAACTGCCGGTGCGACGTTGCTTGTTCCGCTTCGCGGCTGTCGTGATCCAGATGTTGCTGCTCCAGCTCGCTGGCGGTCGCCTGATGGCTAGCCTCGGCAGCAGCCAAATCACCCAGCAACTTGCGCGTTGCCGCGTCTGTCGTACGCGCCGCTGCGGCCAGATAGAACCGCTCGGCATCGCGCTCCATCATCTCGGCCTCTTCTCGAATGCGCTCGATCCCAAGATTCTCGACCAACCAGATTGGTCGTCGCGCATAGTATCCCGCCACGTGTTCGCGGCGGATCAGGGGAATTACTGGTCCGAACCTGTCCTGATGCAGTGCAATCAATCGCGCACGGTGGTCATCTTCTTCGACCGCCATGCCCTCGAAAACGGCGGCGGTCGCCGGATACTCCTGCCGCAGCATTTCCGCATATGACCTGTAAATTCGCGCGTCGTCTTCTTCGGATGAAATGGCCAGAGCAACGACTTCCTGCTCGGTCAGGTCCCGAAAATGCTTTCGTTGAGCGAAAAAACGCATGAACTGCCCCTTGTTAGAACAATTCTAAAATACGTATTGCGTCGAAACATGCAACGGATGCTGATAAGCATTGAAACTGAACAGATCAGTTCATAAATTTCCTAATGCATTTACCGCAGGAGAGATCATGACTCAGGCCGCCACAATTCTTCGTACCGGTCGAAAATTCGACCAGGTATTGCGTGGTGCGCGTGAAGTGTTCATGGCAGACGGATTCGAAGGGGCAAGCGTCGACGACATCGCCCGTGCCGCGGGCGTTTCAAAGGCAACGCTTTACAGCTATTTTCCGGACAAACGACTGCTTTTCATGGAAATGGCGCAGACAGAGTGTGAACGGATGTCCGAACGCATTCTGTCGACTGTCGATCCGCAGAAACCCGCGCGTGAAGTTTTGACTGTTGTCGCCACGCAGTTGACCGGATTTCTGACGTCCGAATTTGCGCAACAGGTGTTCCGCATCTGTGTCGCAGAAAGTGACCGGTTTCCCGAACTTGGGCGGGCGTTCTATGCCGCTGGCCCCGAAAACGGGCAACGACAGCTTTGCAATTATCTGCAAAAGGCCGTTGAGGCCGGTGAACTGGCAATCGACGACATCCCAATGGCGGCCGAGCAGTTTTCAGAACTGTGCAAAGTGCGCCTGTGGACACGCGCCGTTTTTGGAATTCAGGACCGGTTTACGCAAGAAGAAATTGATCAGGTCGCCTTGAATGCCGTGGATATGTTCATGGACCGCTACGGGGCCTGATCGCAGCCTGATAATTGTTGGTGCGGGTGGAGGGACTTGAACCCCCACGCCTCGCGGCGCCAGAACCTAAATCTGGTGCGTCTACCAATTTCGCCACACCCGCACGACGGTGCCACCGCACCGGAATGAAGCGCTGCATAGCAAAGCTTGCAGTAGAGTGCGAGAGGGAAAATATGCCTATCTCAAAGTTTATTGAGTCCCGGTTTGAAACAGTCCGAGAACTCAGCCAACGCGCCCGCGTCACGCCTCGGG
>JBPCWT010000393.1:0-7527 GCA_051009255.1 Ruegeria sp.
TTACCACCCAGCTTCTTGATGTCCTCGACATAGCGTTTGGCCAGGCCGACACCAAAGTCGGTGTTCACGTAGATCACAGCGGTGTTCTTAAAGCCCTTTTCGGTGGTGAGTAGAGCACCCATAGCGGCCTGACTGCGATTGGTTGCATAGGTGCGGAACCAGTAGCCTTTCGTCTTGCCTTCCTGGGCCAGTGCGGTGAAGCTCTCAGAAGACGAGCAACAGGAAACCTGAACAACTTTTGAAGGGACAGCAACAGATGTGAGGACCGGTAGGCTGACGCCAGACGACACAGCACCGATCAGCGCCTTCACCCCTTCAAGGTCAACCAAACTTTTGGCGGCATCAACGCCGACGGCCGATTGTCCTTGGGTGTCCCGGAGCGTGTACTCGACTGGACAGTTTTTTACGCCACCCGCTTCGTTGAAGACTTCAACGGCGAATGCTCCCGTGTTGGAAATGCGCTCACCAACCTGGCCCATCGGACCACTCACAGGCAGGATGGCGCCCAGCTTGATCGGGCATTCTTGTGCCATGACGTTGCCCGTCGATGCGAGAAAGGCAACCAGCCCCCCCAACGCAACATATTTTCCTAATCTTCTCATAATCATTTCCTTACATTTGCACTCCCTGATCCTGTCGCCCTGGGCCAGGTGGTCTTTTTATGGTCCGGGGTGGTTCCCCGGGGCGACGTCATTCCTCCCATTCTACATTCATCATCATCACAATTTGGCGTGACGCGACACATGCAGTTTCTCTCCGATCAGTCCTCTTGGTCTGAACAGTAGCGATAATACCAGTATAAGCCCAATTAGCACGGCTTGCATCGCCCCACTTTGCGCCTGAAACTCCGGTGGCACAATCTGCGAAATAATATAGCCGCTGCCGGTCCAGACAGCCCACACCACAATCGCCCCCAAAATTGCTCCCCGATTGTTGGCACTGCCGCCGACAATCAACATGGTCCAGATCTGAAACGTGATGATTGGCAAAAAATCGAATGGGCTGACAAAACCGATAAAGGCAACGTAAAGGGCGCCGCTCAGGCCCATCAACATGCATCCCAAAACAAAGGAAGTCAGCCGGATCAGAGCAGGATTCTTACCTAAAGACTCGGCGGCAACTTCATCTTCCCTGATGGCTTTTAGCACACGCCCCCAGGGCGCGTTGACGATACGCTGCAGGCCCCAGTAGACGAGCAGAGTAAGCGCGACCACCATGGCGAGATAGATCGCGTTTTGCGCTAACGGGCCGCTCGCCAACTGGTGTGTTGGGTTGGGGATTCCGATCAATCCAAGCGTGCCGCCAGTGAGATATTCCCAGTTCAAGCAAACCAACTGGATGGTTACCGCAATGCCGAAGGTTGCAACGGCAAGATACTCTTCACGAAGGCGCAGCGTAACCAGGCCGATAATGATCCCGCCCAATCCGGCGGCAATCATGGCACCGACAAGGCCAGCCAGGAACGGCAGTTCGAATCCACCGAATACGGCGTCTCTCGATGGGCCGGTCAGTATGGCCATCGTATAGCCTCCGATGGCCAGGAAGCCAGCGACACCGGCATTGAATAGGCCGGTATATCCCCATTGGAGGTTCAGCCCGAGCACCGCAACACCGAAAACCAAGGCCAAGATCATAAAGAAGATCAGATATGAGAGAACACCAATCATTGCCGCTCTCCAAAAAGGCCTTGCGGGCGAAAATATAGGATCGCCAGGATCAACAGGAACGGGATAGCCGGCTTGTAGGTCGTTGGAATGATCATGACTGAGAGATTTTCGGAAAGGCCGACCACCAGCCCTCCTATGACTGCGCCATACAGGCTGCCGGACCCGCCAAGGATTGCCGCAGCAAAAAGAGGCAGGATCAGGCTGAATCCGAGTTCCGGACGGAGTTGAACCGTCATGCCGTACATCAGGCCGGCGACGGCGGCACCGGACGCGCCGATGATCCAGACCCACCGCACGATACTCGCCACGTTGACACCACTCACCCGCGCCAGATCGGGGTTTTCGGAGACGGCCCGCATTGAAATGCCGGTTCGGCTGCGCGTCAGAAACAGGTGCAGGCTGACCACGACTAGGATGGTCAGTCCCAACAGAAATACCTGATCGGGCATGACGCGCACCCCGCCGGGTAGCAACATGGCAAATTGCAGTGCGTTGGAGTAATAGATCGGGTCGCCACCAAACAGCAGCAGCACCAGGTGACGAAGCAACAATGCCACGCCAAAACTGGCAAACACCATGGTCATGTGATTGGCAGTTTTACGCAGCCGATCAAAGACAAGCTCGTGCAGCAACAATGCCAGTGCAGAGGTGGCAACCGCCGTGAAGACCAAAGCGGCCAAAACTTTCCAGCCGAATGAAAACGGGCCGACAGGAGTGCCAAGGCCTGGTCCGAATGCCGTTGTGAAACTGGCGAAGATCAAGGCGAAATAGGCACCCCATGTCAGCAATTCGGAATGGGAAAAATTGGCAAATCGCAGGATCTTCATGCTGAAGCTCAATCCAATCGCACCCAGGGCGATGATCGCCCCGCTGAGAATGCCGTCGGCGATATGTTGCAGAATCATGGATCGCTCCTCTGGTTAACCGGCAGAAGGTCATCCGGTCGCGCGCCAAGAAAAATGGCGCCGATTTCTTTGTTGTCGAGCAGTGATGACGAGAGGCCGTCGATCCGGTTTTCTCCCTCTGCCATTACATAGCCACGATCTGACATCCGAAGCGCCGCCTTGGCATTCTGTTCAACCATTAACACGCCGCTGCCGTCGGTCGCGATGGTGCGAATGGTGTCAAACATCTCGGCGGCGGCTTTCGGTGACAGGCCGGCTGTCGGTTCATCAAGCAACAGCAGTTTGGGTTCGGTCAGGAGCGCCCGGCCAATTGCCAGGATCTGGCGCTGCCCGCCGGACAGAACGCCGGCCTTATCCCCGCGCCGGTCGGCCAGAATTGGATAGAGCCCGAATATCCGTTCAATTTGCCGGGCGGCAGCAGGCTTAGGCAAGGCTGCGCCACCGACGACCAGATTTTCTTCGATTGTCAACGTTGTGAACACGTTGGCCGTTTGCGGAACGAAGGCAACACCAGCGCCTGCCATCTGGTGAGCAGCAACATTTGTTGCCAGTGTGCCGTCGACCCATACTTCTCCGCTGGTGACATGCACCAGGCCGGCAATGGCTTTTGCCAGGGTGGATTTTCCGGCTCCGTTCGGGCCGATAATCGTTACGACTTCGCCTTTCGAAACTTCCATCGACACGCCGTGAAGTATGGGTAGATCGGGTTGGTAACCGGCGACGATGTCCTTGGCGACGAGCAGGGGAGTCATATACTTTCTCCCAGATAGGCATCCAGAACAGACGCGTCGCTTCGAACCCCGGCGGCGTTGCCCTGATAGAGCAGGCGACCCTGCGCCATCACAAAGATCGGATCGCAGATCGACATCACCACATCCATGTTGTGCTCGATTATCAGGAAGGTATAGCCCTGGGCATTCAACTCCAGAATTCTGTCCACCAGGTCACGCATCAGCGTTGGATTGACACCAGCAGCGGGTTCATCGAGCAGAATGATCTTCGGGTCTGCCATCAAAATCCGGGCCAGTTCCAAAAGTTTGTGTTGTCCGCCTGACAGATTCTGCGCTTCGCTGCCGGCGACCTGCGTCAAATTGCAGAACGCCAGCACTTCTTCCGCCTTGGCTCGAAGTTCTTCTTCCTGCGCTTTGACGGCACCTGGGCGAATCCAGTTATTCCAGAATAATTCTCCGGCCTGTGGTCGCGGCACAATCATCAGGTTTTCCAGAACAGTCATCGCCGGGAATGGCCTGGGAATCTGGAAGGTACGCGCCAGACCTGATCCGAAAACCTGGTGCGGCGCTTTCCCGGTCAAACGCTCACCGTCCAGTGTCACCTCACCACTGTCGGTGGTATAAAGGCCGGATATGATGTTGAACAGCGTCGTCTTACCTGCGCCATTTGGTCCTATGAGACCGGAGATTGAGCCGCGGGGCACATCGAACGAAATGCCATCGACAGCCTTGAATCCACCAAAGCCCTTGTGCACGTCCCTGATACTCAGCAATGGTTCCGTCACGGTGCGGCCTCCGCGTTAAGGTCATATTTCATGAGGTTACCGTGCACGCCATTGGCATCGCGCTCAAGCGCATAGACATCGCCGGAAGGGCCGGGCGCAGCAGCTTGGAGCTCAACATTCTGCGCATGGTTGACCAAGGCCACCGCTGCAGCGTCCAGATCAAACATGCGGCCGTCCCTTTCCTGATCGGCCATCTGCCAAAGCCCGGTGATCATGCGACGAATGGGCATGCCATGAAGATTGGTTTGTTCTGGTGTCATTGTGTCACCCATCTGCAAATGTCCTCACCGTAGCCATGGCACCTTCCAGCGCGTCACCGTCCGCATCCGCCAGCGCGGCCTCTCGCAGGCGTCGGACCCACGCAGCGGCATCAGAACGTCCGGCAACCAAACTGGCGCCCTGGGAAACTGTGTCAAATTTTGACATGCCCCGGGAGTGGGTATCCGAATAGCCTTTGATCAGCCGTCGGTTGCGCACCAGTTCCACCGCAAGATCGTAATCACGCTCCAATTCGTCCTCCGCCTGCGCCAACCAGGACTCCCAATGTTGACGCTCCACCTGGTGCCGTAACATGCCACGGCGCCAGCGCCGCAAGCCGGCCAGAAAATAAAGCTGGAGGAACGGAATCAACCGGTCCGTCCTGACCCGCCTGCCGCGGTTGAACAGGCGGTCAATCCTTCGCATCGCGCTGGGGCGGGCAGTCACCCAGCCGCCCATCCGCGCGGGCATGAGCCCAACGAGTTCTTCGGCACGGGGGTGCATGAATTCTGTAAGGCGCAACCGCGCGTCGATGGGGGGCGTCATTTCTTGTCTGATCCGATCAAAACGCGTGCGGCGGGTTTTCAGATCTGCGACACGGACGACATCATCATAGACCATGGCCCGTGCAAGATATTTGGCGCAGGCAGTCGAAAATGCGTAATCTTTGGGCGCGCTATCTTTGTCGATCAAACTGGAGAGACGCGTCAGATATTCATCGCCATATGCAAGATCCTGAAAATCCACCGTCGCCCGCAGGCCAGCCAGGGCGACTTCCCTGACTGCCTCTGGAAATCCATCAATACGCTGCTTTTGTTTTGAAAAAGCCTGCTCGAGTTTCTTCGGTGTGGGTAGTGGCGCCAGCGCGGATGGTGATTTTTCAATGATCGCTTCCGCTTCACCACGCACGACGCGAAATGCCTCGTCAAATGCACGCAGACTGGCGTCGATCCCCCGCCCTGAACCCTTAATGGCCGCCTCGAATGCCTCCTTGGGGAACGGCAGACAATTTGCACCGGCAAGAGCCCCCAACAGGCTGGCAGATATGACCGAACCGTGTTTCTGGGCAATTGCTTCCATGTCGAAGGGGATAAACCGCTGTGCAGCAACTTCTGCAGCAGCATGTACCTCGGCGGAGTTGGCCATGCCGTCACCGGGCACGGTTTTCTCGCTCACCGCGAGGGCCCGGTGGGTTGAAGTGATCAATGTGGTTTTGTCAGGCGTAACAAAGCCGCGCAAAATCGCTCGCCCCGCCTCCATCATTTCAGCAGCAACCAGAATGTCCACATCGCCACCAGACGGCATCAGCGCGAATACCGGCTCCCGCTCCGTAGCCGGAGCCATCTCAATGTAATAGATCGTCGCGCCAGTACGTTGTGCAACACCGGCCACTGACGTGGCCTGAACGTGATAACCGGCCGTACGGGCGCAGGATTCGATCCAGTTGGTCAACACACCGCCACCCTGGCCACCGACGGCCATGATCGCCAGCTTGATGACATCCTCGACCGTGGTTGCTGATAAATTTGGCTGGGCGGTCGTCATCGTCCAAACTCCAATCGCCGTCCGGATCGTCTGGACTGGAGCCAACGGATAAGGCGGTCAGTCAGGCCGCCGAAAAATCGTTCGAACGGCCCGGGGTTATGGATCACATCTGCTCGATAGAACGATGGGCATAAAACGGCTGCATCTGCCACTTCTCCGCAATTGCCGCAGCCGACGCAACTTTGGTCAATGCTGGCGACCGGATCATCCCGCAACGGATCATCAAGTGTCTTCAACGACAAAGAAGGGCAACCCGACAAGCGGATGCAGGCGTGGTCGCCAGTGCAAATGTCCTCGTCCACACCGAAACGGGGAATATCGATGCGCCGCCCGTGGGCGATTGCCTGTTGACGTTTTGGCCGTTCCCGACGTTGTTTGTTGAGCATGCATTCAGAGGAAGCGACGATGACCTTTGGGCCTTGATGCTCAGTGGTCAGCGCATCGTTCAAGACGTCCATCATGGCCGGAACGTCGTAAGTCCGGTCTAGTTCGCGAACCCATTTCACGCCAACGCCTTTAACGGCCTCGGCAATCGGGTGACCTGTCGATTTGGACTTATTGTCTGCTCTGGACGACAACAGGTCCTGTCCACCCGTTGCCGCTGAATAATAATTGTCCACGACAACTATAACGCCGTCCGACTTGTTGTAGACCGCGTTACCGATGGATGAGGATAGCCCGTTGTGCCAGAAGCCTCCGTCGCCGATAATCGCGATAGAGCGCTTGTCACCACCCCCATCAAAGGCCGCATTTGAGGCGGGGCCCAGTCCATAGCCCATCGTGGAGCCACCGATTTCAAACGGTGGCAGGCTGGCGAATAAATGGCAACCAATATCGCCGGCAATCTGATGCTTTCCGGATGCTTGTTCCGTCAGTTTTAAGGCGGCGAAGATTGGCCGCTCGGGACAACCGGTACAGAAACCCTGCGGCCGGATCGGAACGGTATCGGACAAGTTCGGAATGTCTGACTGTTGAGGCTGGTTTGGCGCCCGGCGCTGTGCCGGAAGATGATTGGGCGCTGCTTTTTTAAGAAAACCTTCGATCCCGTCGAACAGGACCTGGCCGGTATATTCACCTGCCATCGGCAGAACATCCTTGCCGAACAGCCTTGTCTGGCCGTTCGATTGATAAAGCAGATGACCGCAGGTTTGTTCGATAAAGTTGGGTTGGCCCTCTTCGACAATCAAAACTGCGGACTTGTCGGAACAGAACTCAATGAATTCCTCTTCGACAATCGGGTAAGTCACGTTGAGCACGTAGAGCGGAATGTCGCTGTCGCCGTGAATATTTGCCAGACCGAGACGCTGAAGGGCGCGGATAACACCGTTATACATGCCGCCCTGACAGACAATGCCGATCGGTGCGCGATCCGGGCCAACTATCTCGTTCAGCCCGTTTTCCTTTATGTAATTCTGGGCCGCTGGCCAGCGGTTTTCAATCTTGTCCTGCTCCTGCACATAAGACATAGGCGGCAGCACAACTCGGGACCAATCGCTTCGCGGAGCCGCCAATGCATCGCGTACAGTGAAGGCCGGGCGCTTGTTGTCTCGGGTCTTAAACTGGCCGGTGACATGACAGGATCGGATGCGCACCATCAGCATGACCGGAGTACCGGTTGCTTCTGACAGCTCAAAGC
>JBPCWT010000394.1:0-7670 GCA_051009255.1 Ruegeria sp.
GATCGGATCTTTGGTCATGTCGCCGCCAGAATCTCGCGCGACTTGATGCAATCCGCGTCCATTTGCGCGATCAAGGCATCCAGACCTTCAAATGTCATCTCAGGTCGCAGGTATTCGACCAGCCCAATAGACAACGTAGCGCCGTACAGATCACCCGAAAAATCGAACAGAAAAGTCTCGATGTTAGGCTGTTCGCCTTTGAACATCGGGCGCGTCCCCACTGACGCAGCGCCATGATAGCTGCCCAGATTTGGGCCATCCAATACGTCGACCAACACTGCGTAGACACCGAATTTTGGTTGGTGCAGCCTCTCGATCGCCATGTTGGCCGTCGGAAACCCCAATTCGCGCCCGCGTTGCTCGCCGCCGATGACAGTGCCTTCGATACGGTGCCAGTGGCCAAGCATCGCTGCCGCGTCTCGCGGGCGTCCTTCGGTCAGGGCAGTGCGGATCGCGGTCGAGGAAATGACGTTTTCAGAACGCTCCATTAGCGGAGCAATCGTCACGCCAAAACCCATTTCTCGCCCAAAGCGGACAAGGTCATCGGCATTGCCACTGCGGCCTTTGCCAAAGCAGAAATCAGACCCCACAACAACATGAGCCAGCCCCAGACCGTCACAGATCACGTTCCGTGCAAATTCTTCTGGTGTCAGTCCTGCCAAGGCCGCGTTGAACGGCAGCTCGTACAGTTTCTGAACACCCAGCTTTTCCAGGCGGTGGGCCCGCGTATTTCCACGCATCAGGCGAAAAGGCGGGGTGTCGGGCGCGAAATACTCGCGTGGGTGGGGTTCAAATGTCATAACGCCCAAGGGGGCATCCGGCGCAGCATCGCGCGCAAGCTCGATAACAGATTGGTGCCCGATGTGAACCCCATCGAAATTGCCGATCGCAACGCTGGCGCCGCGGTCTTGTGGTTCGACAAATTGGAAATCCCGGATGATGCGCATGGCCGATTGCGTAGCGGGACTGTAGGATATGTTCAAGCGCCAGTTCCAATTTTGCCGTTGAACGTGCCGAGGTGAACCACATCGATCTGGGCAACCGCCGCTTGATCCTAAATTAGAACGACGTGTAAGCTATCAGAACCGCTTGCGTATTTCCGGCCGTCCATTCGATTGCCGTAGCCCGAATTCTTATGCAAACGGACAACCTCGGAGGTTCCGAGCCATGTATCGGATGCGCCTTTTCGCAATTCGCCACGCACGCGCGTTTGAGCGTATATACAAGGCTGTTGAAAAAGGCATGGTGGCGCTAGACCCACTGTTTGCAAAAGTTGGTTACAACCGGGTTGAACGTCCAATTGCGCTGATTGAAAAGATGACAAAGTCGCTTCTGTTTGATTGCCGGATGTGCGGGCAGTGTGTCTTGTCCTCGACGGGGATGTCCTGCCCTATGAATTGCCCCAAGCAGTTGCGGAACGGTCCATGTGGCGGCGTCAGGCAAGGCGGTTATTGCGAGGTCAAACCCGACATGAAATGCGTCTGGGTACTGGCATGGGACGGGGCCAGTTTGATGAGTGATGGCGCAGGCCGAATCAAAGAGGTTCTGCCACCGGTTGAGCACAGTTTGCGCGGATCATCCTCGTGGCTGCGCGTCAGTCGGGAAATTGCAACCAATCAACGCGAAGCACGGGATGCGGCGCGTGAGACATTGGCGCAGGCTTTCCCAGAGGCCCGGAAGAACGAACCTTCTTCGGCACCACTGGCCGAAGAACCGCCAAGCGCCCTCAACCGCGAGGCGCGGAAATGAGCGAAGCAAGCGACAGCGACCTTTCACCAATTGGTTATACCCCGGTGCCAAAGGGTTTCGTTTCGCACAGCCGTTTAGAGCGCGTGTTGCGCTCTGGCCGTTTTGCCGTAACAGCAGAGCTTAACCCGCCTGACAGCGCGGACCCGGAAGACGTGTTTCAGGCCGCCCAGCCATTGGGCGAGGTCGCGGACGCCATAAACGCAACCGACGCGTCGGGCGCGAACTGCCACATGTCTTCGATCGGGATATGTGCGCTGCTGACGCGTGCCGGTTATTCACCCGTCTACCAGATTTCATGTCGAGACAGGAACCGGATCGCGATTCAAGGGGATGTTCTTGGCGCGGCGGCGCTGGGAGTCAGCAACGTGTTGTGCCTGACCGGAGACGGGGTAGGGGTTGGGGATCAGCCCGGTGCCAAGCCAGTATTCGATTTTGACTCTCTAACACTTCTGCGGACGATCCGAACGATGCGAGATCAGGGAAAGTTCTTGTCCGGGCGTAAAATTACGCGACCACCGCAACTGTTTTTGGGTGCGGCCGAAAACCCGTGCATCCCGCCATATGACTGGCGTCCTGATCGGCTGGCGAAAAAGGTGGAGGCAGGGGCGGAATATATTCAGACAAATTACATCTACGACATTCCATTGTTCGAGAATTTCATGACCCGCGTGCGGGACGAAGGCATGGACAAGCGTGTTTACATTCTAGCCGGGGTCGGCCCCATAGCCTCGGCCAAGGCTGCAAGGTGGATGCGAACGAATGTGCCCGGCATTCATATTCCGGACCACATAATCGACCGGATGGAAAAGGCGGAAAAGCCATCAGACGAAGGCAAGAAAATCTGCATCGAACTGATTCAGAAAATCAGGGAAATCGCAGGTGTGTCCGGAGTACATGTCATGGCCTATCGGCGCGAACATCTGGTGTCGGAAATAATTCTGGAATCCGGCGTTCTGAAAGGCCGAAACAAGGGGCGCAAGTCCTGACGCCCCTTCGGATGCCGCGTTGGTTGTTGAGTGCTTTAATCGAACTTGCGCGACGGTGCCAGAACCATGGCTTCGCCCACCAGCACCTTTTTGCCATCAACCGCGCAATGGCAGTCCAGCTTGACCCGACGCTTGGCAAAGTCGATGTCGGTCACCTTGACCTCGGCATAGACCATGTCACCCGGACGGACAGGGGCCAGAAACTTTAGCGACTGTCCCATGTAAACCGTACCGTGACCGGGCAGCTGTTCGCCAATTACAGCCGAGATCAGGCCGGCTGTCAGC
This sequence comes from Ruegeria sp., assembly GCA_051009255.1. GTDB lineage: Bacteria > Pseudomonadota > Alphaproteobacteria > Rhodobacterales > Rhodobacteraceae > Ruegeria. The sequence continues at coordinate 3,021 of JBPCWT010000394.1, forward strand.
ATTCCATGGGCAATGCGGCCTTCGAATATCGTGTCGCGCGCATAATCGTCATCCAGATGCACCGGGTTTCGATCTGTTGAAACCTGGGCGAACATCTCGATATCTTCATCTGTAACCACCTTGCGCAGGTGTCGACTCATGCCCATCTCGATGTCTTCGATACAGATCGTTCCGCGCGGAAGATTGTCCAACATGTCGCCCTCATTTACTAACGGCAGAGCAACAAAAAATCACTCAATACCAAATATTGGCAACTTTATTACTTTGCAAGCGCAGAAAATCAAGCCTTTTCTTTCTTACCTCAATCGGCCGATGGCAAAGGTGGGATTGATTTTTTCCTTTTCCATATAGGCTGTTAGAGATTTTTCGTCGGGTTGGTATGACGTTTTTGTTTCGGATGCAGCCAGACCGCCGGTGATAAACAAGGAATCTATCCCCTCGCCCATGCCGCCGGTGATGTCAGTGTGGGGGCCGTCGCCTATGGCAAGGATCTCGGAATCGGCGATGTCTGTACCCAACTCAATCAGCCTGCGGCGTGCCAGATCATAGATTGGCGGGTGCGGTTTGCCGAAATACAGGCTCTCGCCGCCCATCTCTGCATAAAGCTTTGCCAGAGCGCCCGCACACCATTCGCGAACCTCGCCGCGATCCACAACGATATCCGGATTGGCGCAAAGCAGTTTCAACCCTTTTTGCTTGGCATACAGGAAATCGGGCCGGTTCACTGCCGGATCGGCCATAGGGTCAAAGGGCCCGCAACAGACAATTCCCTCGGCCTGATCCAGCGGCACACGTTCGACGTGCAGGGGATGATGCAACAACTTCAGCGGTTCGAAAAACCCGGCATCGCGTTCCCATTCACCCATAAAATAGATTTTTTCGCCCACAGCACCGCGAAACATTGCCGACCGCGCGGAATCACCGCTGGTTGCAATCGTGTCATAGGCATCGCTGGGCACGTTGAACTGGGTCAGCTGCGTGGCGACACCGGCGCGCGGTTTGGGCGAGTTGGTGACAAGCACCACCAAACCACCAGATGCGCGATAGGCCTGCAATGCGGCAACCGCCTCGGGATACGCGGTGATTCCGTTGTGAACGCAGCCCCACAGGTCAACGAACAATGCGTTGTAACGATCCGATATCTCGGCAAGCGAGGTGATGATTTGTGTCATGCTAACCTTGGTGCGTTGGATTGTCTGGCCGGTTTATGCCCGAACTTCCAAGCCTTGACCATGGTGGAACCTTCGCCATTGTGACTGCCATTGAGGATAGCATCCAGCGAGAGGAAATTCATTTGTCCAAACCCGTATTGTATCACATACCCGTTTGCCCCTTTTCGCAGCGACTGAAGATCTTGCTGGAGCTGAAAGGCAGAAAGGACGAGGTGGAATTTATCGTCGTCGACATCACACGGCCTCGTGACCCTGAGCTGTTGCACAAGACTCGCGGAACAACTGCCCTGCCTGTCCTTGAACTGCCAGATGGTCACATCCTCAAGGAAAGTCTGGTGATCCTGCGATACTTTGACGAAGTTCTGCCTGTCCCAGTTGCCCGTTCCGACCCTTACGAGAGGGCAGTGGAGCGGATGCTGATCCAGAAAGAGGGGCCTTTCACCACCGCAGGTTACAGGATGGTGATGAATCAGGATCAGGCAAAGCGCGATGGAATGCGGGATAAGATGCTGTCGCTATATGCCGACCTGAACGATTACCTGACATGGCAGAACTCTGACGGGACGTATCTGTTCGATCGTTTTGGGTTAGCCGAAGCCGTCTTTACCCCGATGTTCATGCGATTCTGGTTTCTCGAGTACTACGAGGGGTTCGATCTTCCTGACACCCCGGATTTTGCGCGTGTCCTCAAATGGCGCGCTGCCTGTCTGGAACATGATGCAACCGCGCAGGTGAGCAGGGAAGAAATCGTCAAGCTTTACTATGACTATGCGTTGGGTGCGGGCAACGGGGCACTGTTGCCTGGACGCGCTAAATCCAGCTTTGTCTTTGATCCCGATTGGCGCGACAGACCCTGGCCGCCGCGCGACAAATACGGGCCATCGGCCTCTGATGCCGAATTGGGGTTGGTCTGATCTGCGCGGTCAGGTGACCGTTAACCCAATCCCGAACTGAAAAGCCCCGCCGTGGTTCAGGCGGAGCTTTTGCGTCTTTGATGCAGGCCGGATCAGACTTTGAGGTTCGGAATGATCTGCTTTTTCCGGCTCATAATGCCGGGCAGGACAACGGCGTCACCCGCGACAGTGACGCCAAAGCTTTTTTCGGCAACGCCTTTGACCAGATCGTTTGGTACCAGCAAAGTGGCCTCTTCGTTCAGGATGTCCACTACGAACAACAACACCTGATCGACGCCGTCTTCGTTGGCGACGCTAGCCATCGAGTCTGCAAGGCTCGCCTTACGGCCCAGAACGATATCGGGTGCCGTTGTCTCCAGAACCGAGACGCGGAACTTGGTTCCGTCGACTTCGTATTCTTTGCTGTCCATGCGGATCAGTTCGGCATCTGAAAACGACGAAACATCCGATTTCGCTGCAAACATATCCGCTGCATAACTTGATAAATCCAAACCCAGATCAGCAGCCAGTCTTTCGGCAACTTCGCGGTCATGCGCGGTGGTTGTGGGCGAGCGAAATTCCAGCGTGTCAGACAGGATGCAGGTCAGTGCGGCACCTTTCGCCCAATCGGGCATGCTAGTCGCATCATCACCCATCAGATCGACCATGATGGTTGCGGTGCAGGCCAGTGGGCGCACAGTGATATCAATCGGTCCCTTGGTTTCCAAACCACCGACCAGCTTGTGATGGTCAATGATCGCGCGGATGTCGGCGCTGTTTATGCTGGCAGGCAATTCAGCCGGGTTGTTAGTGTCGACGATGACGACCGGGGCGTCTGCGGCCACATCATCAATGATCCGTGGCTTGGGCAGGTCCCAACGTTGCAGCATGAACGCGGCCTCGGTGTTGGGTTCGCCCAACAGCACGGCTTCGGCCTTTTCGCCTTTTACTTCGTTCAGATACCAGGCCCACAAAATAGGAGAGCCGGTGGAATCAGTGTCGGGTGATTTGTGGCCAAATACTTGGGTTGTCATGTCAGCGTCCTGCGAAAAAGGGAATTTGCGCGCCTTATAGGAGGGTCCACAAGGGTTGTCACCCGGCAGATATCATAATGCGACCGTTGGTCTGAAATTGGCCGCGCCGCGTCAAAACTCGGCGCGGGTCAAGGTGTATCCCTCATTCTGTAACTGGTTCAGCAAACCATATTCGCCAGCCAAATGCCCGGCGCCGACAGCGATGACTGCAGTCTTGTCCTCGATCGTCAGGATTTGACGCAGCCAGTTGTTGTTGCGCAAGACCAGCATCTGTTCTTCGAAGCTGCGCCATTCCGCGTCGAATTCTTCCTGGCTCAGTCCGGAATCTTTGAGGCCCAGAAGGCGCGACAGCTGAAAAATCTGCGCATGCTGTTCTTCCATGTAGGCATTGGACATCGTCGCAAGCTGGTCGTCACCGCCTTGCAAAGCACCGGCCAGTCGTATCAGGGATTGCGCCTGTTTCTCGATCGGATGGCTGTCGAATATGGTGATCAGTTCATCGATGGTTTCCAGCGAATATTGCGGTATCCCCTGCGCGTTGGCCACTTCGGTCAGTCGTTTGTCCATTCCGTAGTCTGCGTTGGGGGTTTGCAACATACATGGCGGCATGCTGAGCATCATGCTGATAAACCAAGGCCGCATCTTGGCGGCCATCCAGCTTGCAATTCCGCGTTCGGTAAGTGTGGCTGACAGTTCGGCCCATTGCTCCTCGGAAAGCAGATCAACCAGCGTTGGACCGGATGTAATCAGAACCGGGCTAAAATCCTTCACAAGTTGCTCTTCGAAAACCTTCAGATCTGCCTCGGTGATCTCAAAGTAAAAGACGTCGGCCTCGGCAAGCGTGGGGGCCAGGCGTTCCACCACTGCGCTCATTCGTTCGTCGTTTGTATGCAGCGTGCCAATAAGATGCAGTTGCGTATCGCCCTTGGTTGCGGTCCAGTGATTGCCTTCGGGAAATACGATTTCACCAACTGCTACATCCAGTTCTGCCAATTCAGTCTGAGACAATTCCAGCCGCAGGTCACGTCCCTCGCAGGCCGCATGCGCGGACAAGGGAAGCAACAAGAAGATCAGACAATAAAACAAGCGCATTAATCAGTTCCTTAAATATTCAGAATTTGGCACGGTTCAACTCATAGCCTTGCTGCTTCAACAGGTTCAAGATGCCTGTTTTGCCGGGTAGGTGGGCCGCACCAATTGCAACGACAAGAACCTGCCCCTTTGTGCGGTTGATCACAGGCATCCAGGCGCGGTTGCGCCGATCAAGAATTTGCCGGTCGTACTGATCCAGCAGGCGCGACACTTCGCGGCGGGGTATGTCGATGTCGCGGTACATCGTCCATTTCTGGATCAGCATTGCCTCAGCCAGCCGCTCTTGGAAATAGGCTTTGCCCATCGTCACAACCTGATCGTCAAAATTCAGTTCGCTTTTCATGTCCAGTTCCAAAAGCTTCAGCTGATCCCTAACCGGTTGCGAAGAAAGCGCCCGCATCCCGTCACCAACGCCTTCCAGCGACCCTACAGGGACGCCGCTGCGGACGGCCAGATTTT
>JBPCWT010000395.1:0-17210 GCA_051009255.1 Ruegeria sp.
CGCCCCCGCGACCGTGACCGGAGAGGGTGCCCAAAGCCACTGGCCTATGGCCGGGAAGGCGGGACATCCGACAGGGCAAATGCTCTGGCATCCGCAAGCCGGGAGACCTGCCAGCGCCCGAATTTGAAACCGGACGGGGTGTTCCGGTGTCGGGCCCATGACCAGAGCGTGGCCCCGCATTAACCCCGTCCCCCGCACTGCCGAGGGGGGATGAGATACATGAGTGATCCTGCGCCAGTTGAACTGCTGGTCTGTACCACCTGCCGTCGTGGACTTCCTGTCGAGGATGACATGCAACGTCCGGGGTTATTATTGCATAAGGCACTGACCGAATTTGGCTTGCCGGATGGCATCCAGCTGAAACCTGTCGAATGCCTTTCAAACTGTGATCAAGGCTGCTCGATCGTTTTGCGCGGTGGGCCAAGCCGATGGACGTTTGTTTACGAAAAACTCAACGAAGCTGACGATGTCGAGATCATTGTCGAAGGCGCGACCAAGTATCTGGCTGCAAAGGACGGTCTGGTAAAGTGGCGCGAACGCCCCGAACATTTCCGCAAAAACTGCGCGGCCCGCATTCCCCCGATTGGAGCCTGAGATGACTAACCTCGAAAAACTTCCCGTCACTGTGATTACCGGTTTCCTCGGCTCGGGGAAGACAACGCTAATCCGCCATCTGATGCAAAACCCGCAGGGCAAGCGTTTGGCCGTTGTCGTCAATGAATTCGGTGACGTTGGTGTGGACGGAGAGATATTGAAATCCTGCGCCATACCGGATTGCCCGGCAGAGAATATCATGGAACTGGCTAATGGTTGCATTTGTTGCACTGTCGCCGATGACTTCATTCCGACAATTGAGGCACTGATGGCGCTGGAACCACGCCCCGACCACATTCTGATTGAAACCAGCGGTCTGGCCCTGCCCAAACCTCTGCTCAAGGCGTTCGACTGGCCGGATATCCGTTCCAAAATCACCGTGGACGGCGTGATTGCCCTGGCAGATGCCGAGGCTGTTGCCGCCGGTCGCTTTGCCCCGAATGTCGAAGCCGTCGACGCACAACGAAAGGCGGACGAGTCAATCGATCACGAGACGCCGCTTTCCGAAGTGTTCGAGGATCAAATATCCTGCGCCGATATCATCCTGCTGACCAAACCTGATCTTGCGGGTGCCGAAGGTGTCGCCAAAGCCAAAAGCGTTATTGCGGCAGAGGCGCCGCGTCCGCTGCCCGTGGTAGAAGTGGCCGAAGGTGCCGTTGACGTTCGCGTGGTTCTTGGGCTTGAGGCAGCTGCCGAGGATGACATGGACGCCCGCCCCTCGCATCACGATGGGTTTGATGATCACGAACATGACGATTTTGAAAGCATCGTGGTGGAACTGCCAGAACAATCCGACCCGGCGGAACTTGTCGCCAACATCGAGCGTCTGGCCAACGAGTTGAACATTCTGCGCGTCAAAGGCTATGCGGCGGTGACCGGCAAACCGATGCGTTTGCTTGTTCAAGCCGTAGGAGCACGGGTTCGCCACCAGTATGATCGCCAGTGGCAGGCAGACGAGGCGCGCAGATCGCGCCTAGTGGTCATTGCTGAACATGATGACATCGACGAGGCCGCGATCCGGGATATCCTGGTAGGCGTTACCGAAGCGGCCGAGTAAGGAAAAGCAACCGCATGCACGTCGTCTTTCGCGAAAGCCACGGGTTAGAAGAGACTGAGACCCCAACCGATCTGGGCCAGAGCCCAGCGGATCTGGTGGTGCTGTCCTTTTCCGACAGTGACCTTGGCGCTTTCGCGGCGGGCTGGCATCGCGGTAAGGGACCAGAGGGACGGATGCCGACACTGCGGCTGGCCAACCTGACGGCGCTGAAACATCCCCTGTCCGTAGACACATATGTCGAACAGACACTCGAAGGGGCCAAAGGCATCCTGATCCGTCTGATAGGCGGAGTGCCTTATTGGTCTTATGGGCTGCAACAAGTACTGTCACTGGCGCAGTCCAAGGGTATCGCGCTGGCCGTTTTACCAGCCGACGGGCGCGAGGATACGCGGCTCGACGATTACTCTACTTTGCCAGTATCGACGCTGCGACGCCTGGCGCATCTTTGTGATACGGGCGGAGAGGTTGCGGCGCAGGCCGCGCTGGCACAGATGGCGATAGCGGCGGGGCTGTATGCCGGGCCGGTTATGGGTGCAAAAACGATACCGGAATGCGGGGCATGGTGCCCGGATCGCGGTGTTGTAGCAGGGGAAACCGCATTTTTAGGCGGCGCAAAGCGCGTTCTTGTCACCTTCTATCGCGCCTACCTGACCTCGGCGGACACCGGGCCTGTCGCGGCCCTGATCCGCAGCCTGCGTGCGCGTGGGCTGGATACCGTGGGGTTGTATGCACCATCGTTAAAAGCCCCTGCTGCCGCTGAGTGGCTTCAAGAACAGATTGTCGCCTTAAACCCATCTGCGATTATCAATGCCACCTCTTTTTCGGGCAAGGGTGCGTCGGGTACATCACCACTGGATGCTGCCGGGGTTCCCGTATTCCAAGTTGCGCTTGCAACGTCTCGCCGCAAAGCGTGGGCCGAGGCAGAGCGCGGTCTTTCCCCTGCTGATCTGGCAATGCACGTTGTACTGCCCGAGGTTGACGGGCGTATTTCCGCAGGTGTCGCCTCGTTCAAGGAACCGGGCAAGCGTGATGCCCATTTAGAGTATTCACGATTTGCCCACCGGGCCGAGTCTGAACGGATTCAGGCAATTGTTGATCGGGTTCTTGGGTGGCTCAATCTTTGTGAAAAGCCAAAGTTTCAGCAGGTGCCGGCATTGGTTTTGTCCACCTATCCCGGCAAGGATTGGCAAATGGCGCATGCTGTCGGGCTGGACGCGCTTGCTTCGACAGAGGCGATGCTGTCCGATCTGCAAGGCGAAGGGTACGATACTGCCCCGTCCGAACCAGTCGCCGAAACGCTGTTGAACTCACGCTTGTCGTGGCCGCTGCAAGGCTACCTGACGGCGCTTGCCGAACTGCCAGCGCAACTGCGACAGGATCTGGACGCAGTCTGGGGCAATCCAGAGAGCGACCCAAGTTGTTCCGACGGGGCATGGCATTTTACCGCCGTGCGGCGCGGCAAAGCGATTGTCGCGCTTCAGCCGGAACGCGGAACGCCGGAACTGCGCGAGGACGAGTATCACGACCTTTCACGAACCCCCCGACACGGATATGTCGCGTTTTATCTGTGGCTGCGGAAGAGTTTGTGTACGGATGCCCTGATTCATATCGGCGCACATGGCACGTTGGAATGGCTGCCAGGCAAATCGGTCGCCTTGTCCGCCGAATGCTGGCCCGAGGCGCTGATCGGCGATCTACCGGTTATTTATCCCTTTATCGTGAACGATCCCGGTGAAGCGGCGCAGGCAAAGCGTCGCGTTGGTGCCGTTACACTGGGCCACATCCCACCGCCCTTGCGTGAAAGCGGCACGCCTGATCGCATGGTCCGATTAGAGTCTCTATTGGACGAATTTTCCAATGCCGACGGGCTGGACCCAAAACGCCGCGACCGGTTGCAGGCGGACATTCGGGACGAAGCGCAAGCCATAGGGTTGGAAAACGATCTGGGTCTTGATCAGGCGACCAGCACCGCCGAGGCCATCACGCGCATCGACCGCTTTGTCTGCGACATCAAGGAAAGCCAGTTCGGCGACGGATTGCACATCTTTGGCCGCAAGGGTGATACAAAGTGCAGCTTTGACACTTCGGCATCGGCCGATGCCGAACGCTCTGCGTTGCTGGACGCATTGGCAGGCAAACGGATCGAGGCTGGCCCGTCCGGCTCGCCTTATCGAGGGCGGTCGGACGTTTTGCCGACAGGCCGCAACCTGTACACCACCGATCCGCGTTCGGTGCCGACACGCGCGGCGCATGCACAGGGCGTTAAACTGGCAGAAGAGTTGATCCGCCGACATTTACAGGAAGAAGGCGATTACCCACGCGGCCTGATCGTTGATTTGTGGGGGTCGGCCACCATGCGCACGGCAGGCGAAGAATTTGCAATGGCGCTGCATCTGCTGGGCGTGAAACCAATTTGGGACACCGGGTCAGAGAGGGTTTCGGGAATTGAGGTTCTGCCGATCACCGATCTGGACCGCCCGCGTCTGGATGTAACTTTGCGCGTCTCAGGCCTGTTTCGCGATGTGTTTCCAACCTTGTCGGCCTTGTTTGGTCAGGCCATTCGCGCATTGTCGCAGCGCGACGAAGCACAAGACTGGAACCCCTATGCCGGTCAGGAACCTGCCGTGCGTGTTTATGGGCCAGCGCCGGGCAGTTACGGGTTGAACATGACACATCTGTCCGAAACTTATACCGAAGAGGCCCGCGCGCAGGCAGGTCAGGCCTGGCTGGATGCAAGCTCCTTTGCGTTGGAAGGCGAGCATATTGCGCGGGATGTCGAGGGTATTACGCATCGCGTTGCAAACGCTGACAGTTTTGTTCATCTGCAGGACTTGACTGAAACTGACCTGCTGCTGGCCAACGATTATGCTACGCATGAGGCAGGGTTTGCCGCCGCCAAGAAAGTTACCGGCGGAACTGCCCAACTGTATCATCTGGATAACACAAACCCCGCTAATCCGCGCGCTCGGACGTTGCCCGAAGAAATCAGTCGTGTGGTTCATGCACGCGCGGCCAATCCCGGGTGGATCGCAGGAATGCAACGTCATGGGTTTCGCGGGGCGGCGGAAATCGCCGCAACACTGGACCATATGGCAAGTTTCGCGCATTTGTCTGGCACCGTCGCGCCCCATTTGTTCGATCTGTACCACGACGCGACACTTGGCGATGCAGAGGTCGACGCGTTCCTGCAAGAGGCCAACCCACAGGCGCATCAATCCATGCAGGACAGGTTCCGCGCACTCTTTGACGCGGGGTTGTGGGATACACGCCGCAACTCGATCCGCGCAGATCTGGAGGGGTTGGAATGAGCGCGCCCATTGTCCAGGGCTGGTGCCCCGGCGCTCATCGCCCAATGATGTCCGGCGATGGTCTGGTGGTTCGTGTCCGTCCACGGCTGGCGCGGCTGAGTGCAGATCAGGCAATGGGCCTGTGCAATCTGGCGGATCGCTATGGAAACGGGACAATCGACCTAACCAATCGCGCCAACCTGCAGCTGCGCGGCGTGAAAGAGGCAGAACACAAGGCGCTGCTGGACGAGCTTGCGCAACTGAACTTGCTGGATGCCGAACCGGGGATCGAGGTGCGCCGAAATATTCTGGTAACCCCTTTTTATCAAGCGAGGGACCTGACCGCCCGATTGACGCAGGAGTTAATTGACCGCCTTAGGGAACTGCCCACCTTACCGGCCAAGTTCGGCTTTGCCATTGATACCGGATCAGAACGGTATCTGGTCGAAAACTCGGCTGACATACGTCTGGAGCGATCCAACGGCGGGTTGCTGCTGCGGGCAGATGGGGCCGATGGCGGTCGAATTGTGACTGAAGCCGAAGCTATTGATCAGCTTATCGCGCTGGCGAACTGGTTTTCCCAAAGCTACTCACAAGACACACGCCGGATGGCACGGTTATTGCGCAGTGTCGACTTACCGCCCGAGTGGCTGGGAAATGCGCCGGTCCCAATGGCCGATGACATTCAGCCCGGAAATACCAACCGTGGGCCGATCTACGGCGCGGCGTTTGGTCAATTGCGGGCAATGCCATTCTACGACCTTATCAAAAGTTCTGGTGCTCTTGCCGTTCGCGTGACGCCATGGCGATTGGTACTGCTGGAAGGCGGTGTATTTGTCCCCGCGCCCGAGTTTGTCACGGATGCCTTTGACCCGCTGTTGACAACTGACGCCTGCCCTGGCGCGCCGTTCTGCCCACAGGCGCAGGTTGCAACCCGCGACATCGCGCGCACACTGGCGCCCCGATTCACTGGCAGCCTGCATGTTTCTGGCTGCGCCAAAGGGTGCGCCCGCATGAGGGCCGCTGAATTCACCTTGGTAGGTCAAAATGGGCGATTTGATCTTGTCAAGAATGGCCGCGCGGGGGATGAGCCCTGCCAGCGCGGGCTTGCGCCTGAAACACTTTTGACCATGGACCTGACCTGATGCCATACGAATACGAAACTGACGGCGCGGCGATTTACAAACAATCCTTTGCCACGATCCGGTCCGAAGCTGATCTTGCCCGCTTTGATGCGGACGAGGAACAGGTTGCGGTACGAATGATCCACGCGGCCGGAATGGTTGGTCTGGAAGAGTTCGTCCATTTCTCGCCCGGATTTGTAGAAGCTGCCCGCGCGGCACTGGAAGGTGGTGCACCGATTCTGTGCGATGCGCGAATGGTTTCCGAAGGCGTTACCCGGTTCCGCCTGCCTGCTGATAACGAGGTGATCTGCACCCTGCACGATGAACGCGTGCGCCCATTGGCGGCAGAAATGCAAAATACGCGATCTGCCGCTGCGCTGGAGTTGTGGCGCCCCCATTTGAAAGGCGCATTGGTTGCCATCGGAAATGCACCTACGGCGCTGTTTCACCTGCTTAACATTCTGGAAGATCCAGATTGCCCCCGACCCGCCGCCATCATCGGCTGTCCCGTGGGCTTTGTCGGGGCGGTCGAATCCAAGGACGCGCTTTGGGATGCGCAACCAGTGCCCTCTTGCATCGTGCAAGGTCGCTTGGGTGGCAGCGCCATAACGGTGGCCGCAGTCAACGCAATTGCAAGCCGGGCGGAATGAGTATGGGCACGATATACGGTGTAGGTTTGGGCCCGGGCGACCCTGATCTGATGAGTGTTCGGGCCGATCGGTTGCTGCGTAATGCCAAACACGTTGCATTTTTTCGCAAACCCGGCCGCAGTGGGCAGGCCAGAAAAATAGTGAACGGCATGATTCCAGAAGATGCGATTGAGTTTCCCATGGAATACCCCGTCACAACAGAAATTCCGGTGACGGATCCACGGTACAACGAACTGCTTTCCGCGTTTTACGAAGATTGCACAACGCGGCTTAGAACCTTGTCCGAGAATGGGCAGGATGTCGTGGTTCTGTGCGAAGGTGATCCGTTTTTTTACGGATCTTTCATGCACCTGTACGCTCGCCTGCGAGAACAGGCACCGGTCGAAGTCGTGCCGGCGATAACAGGCATGTCCGGGGCTTGGACTGCCACGGGCGACCCGATCACATGGGGCGACGACGTTCTGACCGTGCTTATGGGTACTCTGCCCGAAGAGGTTCTGGCCGAGCGAATGACGCAAACCGATGCGTTGGTGGTGATGAAGATCGGGCGAAACATTGACAAGGTGAAACGGGCGCTTGAAACCGCTGGGCTGTATGACCGGGCTTGGATCGTCGAGTATGCACAGATGCCCAACCAGACGGTTTCAAAACTGTCAGAGGCCTTCGGCAAAGTCACTCCGTACTTTTCGATCATCATCGTACACGGCCAAGGACGCCGACCATGAGTGGTTGGGTCAAGATCGTTGGGCTTGGGCCGGGGAACGAGGCGCTTATTACTCCAGAGGTCAGCGCCGCGCTTGCTGATGCAACGGACGTGGTGGGATATATTCCCTATGTTGGCCGCGTGGCAGAGCGTGACGGCCTGACGCTGCATGCCAGCGACAACAGGGTGGAAATCGACCGATCGCAACATTCGTTGCAATTGGCCGCCGACGGCAAACGGGTTGTTGTGGTGTCATCCGGTGATCCAGGTGTTTTTGCAATGGCCGCCGCAGTGTTCGAAGCACTGGAGAACGGCCCCGAAGAATGGCGCGGGGTGCAGATCGACGTTTTGCCGGGAATCACAGCGATGCTGGCCGCATCCGCCCGGGCAGGTGCACCGCTTGGCCATGATTTCTGTGCAATCAACCTTAGCGACAACCTCAAGCCGTGGTCATTGATCGAAAAACGCTTGCGCCTTGCCGCGCAGGCGGATTTTGCCATGGCTTTTTACAACCCCCGCTCAAAATCGCGGCCCGAAGGGTTTGTAAATACCTTAAGGATTTTGTCCGAAGAATGTGAACCCGAACGCCTGATCCTGTTTGCCCGTGCCGTTTCGCGGCCCGATGAGACGATACGCATTTCCTCATTAGCCGAGGCAACGCCCGATATGGCAGATATGCAAACCATTGTTATCGTTGGGTCTTCGCGCACACGCGTTATAAAACGAGACGGTGCCCCAATCGTCTATACGCCGAGGTTCACACCAGAATGAGCAAGCCAGTTCAGAACCTGCGCTACGCTGGTCCGTTCCGTTCTGGGCGGCAGGACGGGGCGGTCGATCATCAACACCGGCAAGCCCAGCGCCCGCGCAGCGTCCAGCTTGGCACGGGCACCCTCTCCACCTGCGTTTTTGGACACGATCAATTCCGTCCGGTGCCTTTGCATCAACGCCGTGTCGCCCTCCACCGTAGACGGTCCACGCGAAACGACCACCTCGCAATTCGGAAATGGCAACGCGCCGGGTTCGTCCACCAGTCGCAACAGAATGTGATGTTGGGATTGGGTCGCAAAGTCGTTAAGGTGCATCCGGCCAACAGCCAGAAACACGCGCTTGGGTTCTTCGTCCAGTGCGGCAACTGCGGTGGGGATGTCGGACACATGACGCCAGCGATCCCCGTCTTGAGGTGCCCAGGCGGGGCGGGTCAGCGCCACCAATGGCGTTCCGGTTTGTGCGCTCGCCGCAATCGCATTACGGCTCATCTGGGCGGCAAAGGGATGCGTTACGTCCACGATGTGGCTGACATTGTGTTCGCGAATGTAGCGTGCCAAACCGCCGACCCCACCAAATCCACCGACGCGCGTGGGAATGGGCTGGTTACGTGGGTTGGCGACGCGACCCGCAGAGGAATAGGTTGCGTTAATACCGTTATCTGCAGCAGCTTTGGCCAACACGTTGGCCTCGGCCGTACCGCCGAGGATCAGAAGGTGGGACATGTCTGATACTCCTTGGCTGACAGTTTTGGGCTTGGGCGAGGATGGACTGGATGGCCTGTCACCTGCAAGCCGTCAAGTGCTGGACCGCGCCGATGCAATCATGGGCCCGCCCCGCCACCTTGCATTGATCGCTGAGACAGACGCCGAACGCATCGAATGGCCTGTTCCGTTCGCCGATGGCCTGCCTATCCTGACCGGTCTAAAGGGGCGTCGCGTTGTTGTCCTTGCGTCCGGCGACCCGTTCTGGTTCGGCGCGGGTTCGGTCATTGCCCGGCACTTTGATGCCGGCGAGTGGTCTGCCCTACCCGGTCAGTCGACCTTTTCGCTGGCAGCAGCCAGACTTGGCTGGCCACTTGAGCAAACCATGACGTTCGGGCTTCACGCCGCGCCACTGACCCGGCTGCGGCCGCATTTGGCACCAGGGCTGCGCGCCATTCTTTTGCTGCGAGATGGCAAGGCGGTGACGGAACTGGCGACATATCTGAACAAGACCGGTTTTGCCGACACATCGTTGCACGTCATGGAGGCACTTGGCGGTCCGCGCGAGCAGACTCGGAACATCTCGGTGACCGAGGCCTTGCTGGGTACCTTTAAGCATCCCGTATGTGTTGCGCTGGAAGTCGTTGGTGAAGGCCGCGCATTTCCAAAGGCCACAGGCAAACCTGATGATATCTTTGAAACGGACGGGCAGATCACCAAACGCCCGATCCGCGCACTCACGCTTTCAGCGCTTGGACCGCAACGCGGCGAACACCTGTGGGACATTGGCGGCGGAACTGGGTCTATCAGTATCGAATGGCTGATGTGCGATCCCAGCCTGACGGCAACGGCGATTGAAACTCGAACAGATCGGGCTGAACGCATTCGGCGCAACGCCGATGATCTGGGGCAAGACAGGTTGGAAGTGGTGATTGGTAAAGCGCCCGGGGCTCTGGCCGATCTACTCTTGCCGGATGTGGTATTCATTGGAGGTGGGTTGAGTCATGATCTGCTGGAGTGGTTACAGTCTCACTTGCCTGCGGGAGCCCGAATAGTTGCCAATGCGGTCACACTGGAAAGCGAAGCATTGTTGGCCCAATGGCAGGAAAAACTGGGCGGTGATCTGTTGCGTATCGATTTGGCTCATTCAGAAACATTGGGAACAAGACGAGGCTGGAAATCGGCTTATCCGGTTGTTCAGTGGAGTGTTACGCTATGATCGTTGCGGGGATCGGATTTTCATCTGCCGCCTCAGCGGACAGTCTGCGCGCGGCATTCGAAATTGCCTCTGCCGGGTATGAGGTAGACGCACTTGCCACTGTGACAGACAAAATAGGCAACGACGCGTTAGCGGAATTCGTCAGGACCAGTAAGCTGCCACTGCGATATGTTGAGGTTAACGAACTGGCCGGTCAGAATACCCTTACCTGCTCGGCCAAAAGTCGTGCAGCGTATGGTACGGGCAGTGTGGCCGAAGCAGCAGCATTGGCCGCAGCCGGACCTCAGGCGCGGCTTCTCTCAACACGACAGATTTCGGGTGATCGGCTTGCCACTTGCGCCATCGCCATCGGAGGAAACACATGACCGTTCATTTCATCGGCGCCGGACCAGGTGCTGCCGATCTTTTGACGCTACGGGGCAGAGATATCATCGCGGCATGCCCCGTATGCCTTTATGCCGGATCACTGGTGCCAGAAGAGATTCTGAGTCATTGCCCCGAGGGCGCGAAGATCGTTAATACCGCACCGATGGATCTGGATCAGATCATGGCAGAAATACAATCTGCGCATGAGGCGGGCCATGATGTTGCGCGGCTACATTCGGGCGATTTGTCTGTCTGGTCGGCAATGGGCGAACAGCTTCGCCGATTGAAACAGATGAACATTCCAGTCAGCGTAACACCCGGTGTGCCGTCATTTGCAGCAGCAGCCGCAGCACTGGGTGCAGAACTGACCCTGCCGGGGCTGGCACAATCCGTGATTTTGACCCGAACGCGGGGGCGCGCCTCGTCCATGCCGCAGGGTGAAACCCTTGAAAACTTTGCCCGCACCGGCGCGACTCTGGCGATTCACTTGTCAATCGGCAATCTGGACGAGGTGATCGCCGACCTGACCCCGGCCTACGGCGCCGATTGTCCAGTCGCCGTTGTGTATCGCGCCAGCTGGCCGGATGAACGTATCATTCGCGCCACGCTGGAAACGCTCAAGGACGCATTGGACGAGGGCATCTCGCGCACTGCGCTGATCATGGTTGGCCCTGCATTAGCAGGCGAAGAGTTCGACGAAAGCTGCCTATATTCAGCTACTTATGACCGCAGATATCGTCCCCAAAGCGCCGATAGCCCCTGGTCGAGCTGGAGCCACGGAGATGACTAACCCGCCGGGTATTTTGATCTCTGCCCCTTCGTCGGGCACCGGCAAGACAACGGTTATGTTGGGCCTATTGCGGGCTTTGGCCGAAGACGGCCTGACAGTTCAGCCCTTCAAAAGCGGACCTGATTACATTGATCCGGCATTTCACCGCGCCGCAGCAGGCCGCGCTTCGTTCAATCTGGACAGTTGGGCGATGGGAGAGCCCCTGTTGGGCGCAATCTCCGCACAGGCCGCAGGCGCTGATATCGTGGTGACCGAAGGCTCGATGGGGCTGTTCGATGGCGTCGCCAAAACCGGCGAAACCGGCCACGGTACCAGCGCCGAGACCGCGCTGCGTATGGGCTGGCCCGTGGTATTGGTGCTGGATGTCGGCGGTCAGGCGCAGTCTGCGGCGGCCACTGCGCTTGGCTTTCGGATGTACAACCCGGATCTGCCATTCGCTGGCGTGATTCTGAACCGTTGCGCCAGTCCGCGGCACGAGCGATTGACGCGGCTGGGCATGGAACGCGCCGGGCTGCCGGTACTGGGCGTTTTGCCACGCCGAGGCGACCTGACCCTGCCAGAGCGACATCTGGGCCTGATACAAGCGGTGGAGCACCCTGATCTGGAAAACGCCATCGCCGGCTACGCCGCTTTCCTGCGTGAGCATGTCGATCTTGAAGCGATCAAGACGGCCGCCGCCGCAGGACCCAATGTACCTTTGTCAACAGCGCTACCACGCCCTCCGGCACAGCGTATCGCGTTGGCACAGGATGCCGCGTTTTCCTTTACCTACCCGCATTTACTGGAAGGGTGGCGGACGGCAGGAGCAGAAGTTTTGCCATTCTCGCCGCTGGCGGATGAGGCCCCCGCAGGCGATGCCGATCTGGTCTGGCTACCCGGAGGTTACCCGGAATTGCACGCAGCAACCCTGGCCTCTGCCAACAGCTTTCTGACCGGATTGCGCAGGCACGCGGAAGCCAAACCGGTTCACGGTGAATGCGGCGGGTACATGGCATTGGGCGAGGCATTGATCGACAAAGACGGCGCATCGCACCGGATGACTGGGCTGCTGGGTCTTGTGACATCTTACGAGAAACGCAAATTCAACCTTGGGTATCGCAAAGCGCATTTGCTGGCACCCATGCCGGGATTTGCGGTTGGAACTGCCTTGCGGGGCCACGAGTTCCACTATTCGTCGATTGTAGAACAGCCAGATCCACCGCTTGCGCGCGTTTTTGATGCAGAAGGCGCGGAAGGGCCGCAAACAGGGTCAACGCGCGGAAATGTCACCGGTACTTTCTTTCACCTGATCGCCGAGGCGGTGACATGAACGGTTTCGTTTCGTTCATAGGCTCCGGCCCCGGAGACCCCGAACTTTTGACGTTAAAGGCTGTGGACCGTCTGCAATCGGCGGATGCCGTGCTGTTCGATGACCTCAGCAGCGGACCTATCCTTTCTCATGCACGCAAGGAGGCGGACTTGGTGGGCGTCGGCAAGCGCGCAGGCCGCCCCTCGCCCAAGCAGGATCATGTCAGCAGGCTGCTGGTCGATTATGCCCAGACCGGAGCTCGCGTCGTAAGGCTGAAATCCGGAGATGGCGGATTATTCGGGCGGTTGGAAGAAGAATTGGTGGCCCTCCAAAATGCGGGCATTGCGTATGAGATCATTCCGGGCGTCCCTTCTGCTGTTGCAGCCGCCGCTGCGGCAGGCATTCCACTGACTCGCCGCCTAACCGCGCGCCGGGTGCAGTTTGTCACCGGCCACGATGTCAGTGGTAAACTGCCCGAAGACCTGAATCTGCCCGCGTTAGCGGATTCTGGCGCTACGACGGTGGTGTTTATGGGAAAACGCACGTTTCCATTGCTGGTTGAAGCGTTGCATGCCCATGGTTTGCCGCTGGATACACCTTGTCTGATGGCAGAATCCGTTTCGACGCCTGATCAAACCATCCATCGTTCGACCATTGGTGACCTAGCTGAAAAGCTGCGTTCGGAAATTGGAACTTCCCCGGCGCTGATCCTTTACGGCCCCTTGGCGGAGTCTGGCGATGTATGAACTGGACCTGATCGGCATAGGCACCGGCAACCCCGATCACGTCACATTTCAGGGGGCCACGGCGATCCGCGATGCGGACCTGATCCTGATACCGAGGAAAGGTGAGAGCAAGGCAGATCTGGCCGGGCTAAGAGAAGACATCATTGCGCATGTGGCAGGCAGCACACCCAGTACTGCCTATTTCGATGTTCCGAAACGTCGGGCCAAGGATGGCTACTTGCGCGGTGTAGGCGAATGGCACGACGCAATTGCCCTGCGCTGGCAGGATGCAATCGCGGCGCATCCAGGCGCAAGCCGGGTTGCTTTGCTGATCTGGGGCGATCCGTCACTGTATGACAGTTCGCTGCGAATCGCATCACGCCTGCAGCCGCAGCCAAAAACGCGAGTGGTTCCCGGTATTACCGCGCTTCAGGCACTTACCGCCGCACATGGGATTCCAATAAATGACGTCGGCGCACCTTTTGTCGTGACAACCGGGCGTCGAATTCGTGACGAAGGATGGCCACAGGATGCGTCCAATGTCGCCGTGATGCTGGATGGTGAATGTTCTTTCCAATGCCTTGAAATGGCAGACTATGATATCTGGTGGGGGGCTTATGTGGGGATGAAAGAAGAAATCCTGTTCCATGGCCCGTTGGCAGAGGTGGCGCACGAGATTTTGAATACCCGCGCCCGTGCACGCGCCGATCATGGCTGGATCATGGATATCTATCTGCTGAAAAAGCGCGAGAAATGATGCAACAGGTCGCAAATGGCGATTGCGCGTCTCTGCCATTCGCGGCTAAATGAAGGGGTCTGGTCCTGCCGGAGCAATCCGGATGCTAAGAGGGAATTTGGTGCAGCTTCCACAGAAGCCAACGCCAGAGCCGCCCCCGCGACTGTAAGCGGCGAGCCTTTGTTCAACCAGCCACTCCCAAGTCATTGGGGGGAAGGCGAACAGGGGCACCGACCCGCAAGCCAGGAGACCTGCCAGGCGAAAAATGAAATACCGGCCGTCGGGTGCGGCGGCACAGGAGGACAAGAAATGACGACAAAAACACTCAAGGCATCAGCCGCAAATACAGGTATCCTTTCCGCCGTTTTTGCAATGGTTCTGGGTTTGGGTATCATCACGCTGGCTGGTCACGTTCAGGCATCTGCCCTGCACGACGCGGCCCATGATGTACGCCACGCTACTGGCTTCCCCTGCCACTAAGACCATGTTCAGTCGCATTCTGACCAGCGCGCTGTTCGCTGGTGCTGCAGCGGGGTTGATAGCCGCCCTGCTGCAACTTGCATTTGTGCAGCCCGTTCTGCTGCATGCCGAACTTTATGAATCCGGCGAGCTTGTGCACTTCGGAGGTGAGGCGGTTTCAGCACATCCCGAATTACCTGGCATGTTTTCTGACCTTCAGCGTGACGCGCTGAGTGTTGTGTTCACAATGTTTACCTACACCGGCTACGCGCTGGTACTGGTTGCTTTGATGTCGCTGGCCGAAGGACAAGGCCACAAAGTAGACGGGCGCACGGGTGTTCTGTGGGGGTTGGCGGGTTTCATCGCGCTTTATTTTGCCCCCGGCTTTAGCCTTGCACCAGAGGTGCCGGGTGTGGCCGCTGCTGATGTTTTTGAACGTCAGGTCTGGTGGTGGGCAACGGTCGCTGCAGCAGCAGTCGCATTGTGGCTGATTGCCTTTGGAGGCAGCATCATCGGCTATTTGGTCGCTGCGGTGTTGTTACTGGCTCCGCATGTCATCGGCGCACCCGAACCGGACGTATTCACTGGTCCTGTCCCCACCGAACTTGGTGCATTGTTTGCGGCCCGTGCTTTTGGCATCGGATTGACTGCATGGGTTCTGGTGGGTGCTTTTGCCGGATACTTCTGGCAGGCCGAAGGAAAACGCGGCGAAGCCAACGCGTGATGGTAGATCGCACCGCCTGCCGGGTCTGAACCGGCGTGTAACATTTTGTATTGGGGAACCAAAATGACCCGCTCTCTCGCTCTTTTTGTCATTGGTCTGATATTTGGCGGCGGCGCTGGGTTTGTCCTGGCCGCAGCCAATGGGGTCACCCTTGACGGACACGATCATTCCGACCCTTTGCAACATGGCGGAAGCCATCCCGAAACTACTGCACACGATCATTCCAATTCAATCAATATGCCAGCAGGTCCGAATGCGCCGGGATTGGAGATTGACCTGATCAAGGACCCGATGGCCGGATGGAATCTGCACGTTCAACCCCAAAATTTCCGTTTTGCCCCGGAAAATGCCTCTACCGCTGACAAACCGGGCGAAGGTCATGCGCATGTTTATGTTAACGGAGAGAAAATTGCACGTTTGTATGGAAATTGGTTGCACTTGACGGACCTACCCTCGGGCCCGGTCGAAGTGGAAGTGTCCTTGAATACCAACAGCCACAGCGCCTTGACAGTGGGTGACGCACCGGTAAGTGCAAAACTGATAATTCAGGTGGATTGAAACGCCGGAATACGTGCCCGCAAACACAACCGAAGCCGCCCACAGGAACGCGCGTCTTTGATCCAGCCTGCAGGGCTGTCGAGATACGCCCGGCAGGTCGCCGAAATATCGTCAGCATCCGAAATCGGATTGAGTCCAGAAAAGACATAGGACGCAAGGTTCACGCCCTGCAATGAAATCGAAACCGGGTCTTCACAACCGCTAAAGCAGCTATGCTGACCTACTTCGACCCGATCTGCCAACCCGTCTTTGACCAACGCATTTTGAACAGCCAGCCGTTCAGCAGCGGGATCGCGTGTACCCGCGCAGCTATGGCAGATCAAAAGACGAATCTTGTCGTTGCTCATCCCAAACCTTTCCGTGTTCTGCTTGTTTGTGCTGGTTTAGGCGGAAAGACGCAAGAATACACAGAATTGTGAGCCTTTTCCGGTTCGAATTCTGGCATTGAGTGCAGGCGACTGACAGGAGAACAAAGCATGCTGAGAATAGTGGCCGCGCTGATGGTGCTGACATTTCCCGCGTTTGCTGAAGGTATTGAACCCCGCGATGGCTGGCAGGTGTATCCCACGACCAAAAGCTATGACGAACTGGTGTCTGACGTTGTCGAGGCCGTCAAGGCCAATGGCCTGATCGTTGTTACACAGGCGGGGCCGACAAAAGCGGCCGCTTCGCGTGGCATTACAATTCCCGGCAATCGGGTAATCGGAGTGTTTAACAACGACTTTGCTGTTCGGGTTCTGGAAACGTCGACTGCCGCGATGATCGAGGCCCCCATCCGATTTTATGTAACCGAGAACAGCGATGGCACTGCGACGTTGTCTTACAAAACCCCCAGCTACGTCTTTTCACCTTATGCCCCCGAAGGTGGAGTTGAGCTGACCAAGATTGCTCAGGAGTTGGACAGCAGATTTCAGCAGGTGGCAGAATCCGCTGCCAAGTAGTCACACTGGCGTGATGCGCCTTGCGCCTGCTCGCAAGCTCCGCAATCTGCAGACAAGCAGATTATCGGAGCACAACTGATGCCGGAAACGTCCACTCGCGCAGCCGATCTATTGGCCAGACGCCTTTTCGAAGCAGGGTGTCGACACGCCTTTGGCATGCCCGGAGGTGAAGTTCTGACACTTGTTGATGCGTTGGAAAAGGCCGGAATAGCCTTTCATCTTGCCAAGCATGAAAATGCGGCTGGGTTCATGGCCGAAGGCGTGCACCACCGAGACGGCGCACCTGCTATTCTGGTGGCCACGCTCGGCCCGGGTGCGATGAACGGGATAAATGTCGTTGCCAATGCCCTGCAGGACCGTGTCCCGATGATTGTTCTGACCGGTTGCGTGGACGAGGATGAGGCCCTGACTTACACCCATCAGGTAATGGATCACAGCCAGGTCTATCGCTCGATCACCAAGGGTACTTTTCGAACGACCGCCCAAGGTGCCGATATTGTGGCGGACAGGGCAGTAT
>JBPCWT010000396.1:0-11796 GCA_051009255.1 Ruegeria sp.
CATGGGTGACCATAACGATGCGAACACCCCTTGATGATGCGCGCAGTACCAAACGCTCGATCATCTGTGTCGCGGTTGGGTCGAGCGCGCTGGTGGGTTCGTCAAGAAACAAGGTATCCGGCTCTGATGCCAAGGCGCGCATGATAGACAACCTCTGCGCCTCGCCCCCTGACAGCGATCTTGCTGCTTGGCGGGCCTTATCCTGCAAACCGCCCTCTACCAACAATTTCGCAATTCGTTGTTTGCGAACCGAGCGACAAAGCCCCTGCCGCCTGAGTACAAATTCCAGATTTGCAGCAACTGATCTGCGCAACAACACCGGGCGTTGAAAAACCATTGCCTGCCTCGCTTTCTGTTCCGCGTGCAGTGTTTGACCATCCAGCATGACTTGACCCCGATCCGGCGCGATCAACCCATGCAGGCAACGCAACAGCAAGCTTTTACCTGCGCCGTTCGGCCCCAAAATCAGGGTCGGTCCCGGCCCACCCAACAACAGCTTGGGTACATCCAGCAAGGTTCTACCATTGCGCCCGATATGCAGGTCACTGATTTCCAAAACGGTCGTTGAATCCAAGGCCATATCACGCATGTCGCAGGCCCTCTTGCTCTGCCCTCAGGCTCAGCAGACTGACGATCGAATTAACCGCAATCGCTATGCCAACCAGAATGACGCCAAGTGCCAATGCCAGTGCAAGATTGCCCTTGGACGTTTCCAACGTGATTGTCGTCGTCATTACCCGGGTCACATGGTCAATATTCCCGCCGACGATGATCACTGCACCCACTTCGGCAATGGCACGGCCAAACCCGGCCAATAGGGCAGTAATCAAGGCGACTCTGGCGTCCCACAGCAAAACTGGAACAGAGGCCAGTCTTGATACACCTAGCGAACGCAACTGCTCGGAATACTCTTCGGCCAACATCTCGACGACCTGACGCGTCAGCGCGGCGACAATAGGCGTGACCAGAACGACTTGCGCAATAATCATGGCTGTCGGGGTGTACAGCAGCTCAAGAACACCCAACGGCCCCGAGCGCGACAACATAAGATAAACCACAAGCCCAACAACAACCGGTGGCAAACCCATCATAGCATTCAAAAGCACAATTACACCGCGCCGCCCGGGAAACCGCGTAACGGCAAGGGCCGCGCCCAGTGGCATACCAATCGCCGCGGCAACCAGAACTGCGATGATAGAGACACGCAAGGAAAGCAGCACAATCGCCCAAAGCTCTGCGTCCCCAGAGAGGATCAGAGTAAGCGCCTTACTGAATTCTGCAGCAAAATTTTGCATAGATTACCAAAGCTGGCACAAGTGGTACGAATTGCGCAATATTTCTATACTATACTACCCCAAAGCGGCCATTTGACCTAAAGCAAAACCGACGTTCACAACAAAAAACGCGGCCCCTGCATGGGACCGCGTCGTTAAGTTTTTTCTGCTACAGATTTAGTTCAGTGCCGCATCCGTAATCTTGTGTGTCCAAGCGCCATCGGGCTTCTTGGTGATGACCGGATCGGAACCACCCGCCAACAACGTATTGACGGTGCGTTCAAAGTCAGCAGGATCAAGTGACCCGTTCGAACCGGCAGTCAGCTTGGCAATCTCACCCATCATGCGTTTCTGGTGGGTTTCGGTCTGCGCGCCTGTTTCATCATTGTCCAGAACGATCAATGCGGCCTCGTCCGGGTTCTCTTCGGCATACTTCCAGCCCTTCATCGAGGCGCGCACAAAACGCTCCATCTTGTCGACAAATGCTTCGTCACCAAGGTTTTCCTCAAGCACATAAAGACCGTCTTCAAGCGTCGCAACACCCTGATCTTCGTACTTGAACGTCATCAGATCATCCGGGTTAACGCCCGCATCAATGACCTGCCAGTACTCATTGTAGGTCATGGTACTAATGCAGTCTGCCTGTCTTTGCAGCAGCGGATCGACGTTAAAGCCCTGCTTGAGAACCTCTACTCCGCTTTCGCTTTTGCCGTCAGTTGAAATGCCCAACTGGCTCATCCAACTCATGAACGGAAATTCGTTGCCGAAAAACCAGACGCCAAGGGTGCGGTTCTTAAGGTCTTCGGGCGAGGCGATTCCTGCATCTTTCCAGCACGTCAGCATCATGCCAGAGCTTTTGAAAGGCTGCGCAATGTTTACCAATGGCAAACCTTTTTCCCGAGCGGCCAGCGCCGCAGGCATCCATTCGACGGTTACATCGGCTCCGCCGCCAGCGATCACCTGTGTGGGTGCGATATCTGGACCACCCGGTAGGATGGTAACATCCAGCCCTTCTTCTTCGTAGAACCCTTTGTCCTTGGCCACATAATACCCGGCAAATTGTGCCTGAGTGACCCACTTGAGCTGCAGATTGACCTCGTCCGCGGCCAATGCGGCACCGGCTGCCAACGTAAAGGCCGCAGTTACCCCACTTAGTAGCTTTTTCATCTGTCTTTCTCCTTGTTGAAACTTGGCCCCCTTTTTTTGGGGATCTCTTCGATTAACTCCTTGGCTCGTTTCCTCTTAAACTCTTTGTGATGGGTGCCAGAAAGTTACGGACTTTTCGAACCAGGCCACGGCACTATAAAACACCGTTCCCGCCAATGCCGCCACTACGATTTCAGCCCAGACCAAATCAATGTCCAAACTACCAACGCCAGTTGAAATGCGGAAACCCATTCCGCGGGTAGGAGACCCAAAATACTCTGCCACGATTGCGCCGATCAGTGCCAAAGTAGTGGCGATTTTCAGCCCGTTAAAAACAAAAGGCATCGCAGCGGGTAAACGCAGTTTGAACAGCATCTGCCAGTAACTAGCAGCATAAGTTCGCATCAAATCACGCTGCATTGCATCCGTTTCCCGCAGGCCTTGGACGGTGTTCACCAACATCGGGAAAAACACCATAACAACGACGACTGCCGCCTTTGAGTGCCAGTCAAAACCAAACCAGCTCACCAGGATCGGAGCGATTCCGACAATGGGCAAGGCCGCAACGAAATTGCCAATTGGCAGCAGACCGCGAGTCAGAAAGGCTGATCGATCAATCGCGATAGAACAGGCAAAGGCCGCGACGCATCCAATGGCGAAACCGGTCAGCGCGCCTTTAAACACGGTCTGCCGGAAATCCTCCCACAGTGTCTCGGTCGAGTTGGCGAATGCAATCGCAACGTCCGAAGGTGGTGGAAGGATGATGGGCGAAACGCCCAACCCACGAACCAATCCTTCCCATAGAACCAGCAGTGTGACACCAAACAGGACAGTAACCAAAACCCGAACTCCGCGGGTTTTATTCCAGCGCGAGATTGCCAGTTGGTAATTTGTAAACCAGGCCATTCCCCAAAATATCAAGGCAAGGATTAACCAGTTCATGCGCCCATCCCCATGCGTCTAAGGGCCAACCGCTGAATAACATCAAGCAAAGTTACCAACAGCCCTGCCAAAATCGCCGCCGCAAGTAGCGCCGCCCAGATTGCCAATGGGGTTCCGAACTGATCGCCAATCAGAATTCGTGCACCCAGACCCGATATAGCTCCGGTCGGCAGTTCGCCAACGATCGTGCCGACCAGCGCGGCAGCAATCCCGATTTTCAGCGACGTGAACAGATACGGGACAGATGATGGAAGACGCAGCTTAAAGAATCCCTGAAAACCAGACGCGTTGTAGGTGTTCAACAAATCGAGCTGAGAAGACGTAGGCGAACGCAATCCCTTTACCATTCCAACCAGCACGGGAAAGTAACATAAGTAGGCAGAGATTATGGCCTTTGGCACCCCGCGGCCTTCAATTCCTACCTGCGAACTCACGACAATAATCATTGGCGCCAATGCCACGATTGGGATCGTCTGGCTGATTATGGCCCATGGCATAAGGCTCATGTCGACGACGCGGAAATAGACGATCGACACCGCCGCCAGAATTCCCAGCGTTGTACCCAGCAAAAAACCCCACAGGGTCGACTGCAAAGTTATACCTGTATGATAAATCAACGAACGCTTGGACATTGCGCGCCCTCGCATTGCCATCTCGCCCGTTGTTTTCCAAAGTTCCTGCCCAACTTGCCCCGGTGTAGGAAGTCGTGGGCGATCCAATTCGTACCCCATGGAAACTTGCGATGGGTTGCTTGCCATCAAACGCCAAACAGAAATGTCCAGCCGCGCTCGTGAAGTTTCGGGCGTCACCACCTCACCGCCCCGCTCAGCCTGATCCAAAGCGACACGAATATTCATCGGGGCAACTGCGATATACCAGATCGCAATAATGGCGGCGAGAACGGTCACAACTGCGATGAACTGCCTCATTCGCAGCACCCCGTCTGGATTGCCGGTAAGTTTTCGCGCGGTGTTGGCAGGGACGTACCCACGCCCACAAACCCCTGTCGCCCGGAGTTCTTTTGAGCAGCCCAAATTGAAACAATCCGCACACATGCAGGCCGGTCTTCTAGCGTTGCGCCTCTGATACAGTTACCGCTCATCACACGTCATCCCCGTGACCTGCCCGCAATCCCTCGCGAACCCGATGCGCCACTTCGATAAATTCAGGCGAGTCGCGGATATCCAGCGGTCGTTCTTTTGGTAACGGGCTGTCGATGACGTCGGTAATGCGACCGGGGCGCGGGCTCATAACAACGATCTTGGTGCTCAGATAAACGGCCTCGGGGATCGAGTGAGTAACAAACCCAATTGTCTTTTCCGTACGCGCCCATAGCGCCAGCAACTGCTCGTTCAGATGATCGCGTACAATCTCGTCCAAAGCACCAAAAGGTTCATCCATCAGCAGGATGTCAGCGTCGAACGCCAATGCCCGCGCGATAGATGCCCGTTGCTGCATTCCACCAGACAGCTGCCAGGGGTACTTTCCACCAAATCCATCAAGATCAACAAGTTCAAGGACATTCCTCACTCGTTTTTCCTGATCTTCACGAGAGAAGCCCATGATTTCCAGAGGCAACTTGATGTTCTTTGAAATTGTCCGCCAAGGATACAATCCTGCCGCCTGAAACACATAGCCATAAGCCCGGTTCCGGCGCGCCTCATCCGGAGTCATTCCATTGACCGTCAGGTTACCCCCGGTTGGTGCCTCAAGCGCAGCGATGCAGCGCAGAAAGGTTGTTTTGCCACAGCCCGATGGACCAATAAAGCTTACAAAATCGCCCTTGTCGATGGTTAGGTTTACGTCCTTAAGCGCATGGACTGGTCCGTCATTTGTCTGGAAAGTAAGGTCCAGATGGCTGGCCTCAATTACTGGCTGAGTGGTGCTTTTGGTGTTCATTCCATTGCCTTGAAAAATTTTGGCTTTGGGGCCACCAGCGGCGGCCCGCACGCATTAAACGCCCGTCGCCGGAATGCCCGACCGTTCTATCGGTCTGGGCGATGTCAGCTCTTTCCAAGTGCTCAGCGCCTTGTTCACCGTTGTGTTCGCCTCGCGCGCAACGAAATCGCCATGCCCTTCCTTGGTGCGAATTCCACCGTCATGCACTGCCACCTGACCGCGCGTCAGTGTGAAGCGCGGCAAACCCTTCACCTCTTTGCCTTCAAAGACATTGTAGTCGATGGACGATTGCTGAGACGACGCCTGAATGGTCTTGCTTTTCTTCGGATCCCATACAACCAGATCAGCATCAGCCCCAACCAACACCGCACCCTTTTTGGGGTAGCAGTTCAATATCTTGGCAATGTTTGTTGAAGTTACCGCAACAAATTCGTTTGGCGTCAATCGACCGGTGGCAACACCATGGGTCCACAACATCGGCATGCGATCCTCAAGTCCCCCGGTTCCATTCGGAATCTTGGTGAAATCGCCTACGCCATATCGTTTTTGCTCGGTCGTAAAGGCACAATGATCCGTCGCGACCACTGACAATGAACCTGACTGCAGTCCAGCCCACAGGCTGTCCTGATGCTGCTTGTTACGGAATGGCGGGGACATTACACGCCGCGCGGCATGGTCCCAGTCAGAGTTGAAGTACTCGCTTTCATCCAGTGTCAGATGCTGAATCAGCGGCTCACCCCAGACCCGCTTACCTTGCATCCGTGCCCTTCGAATTGCCTCATGCGACTCTTCGCATGATGTATGCACCACATACAGTGGGACTCCAGCCATATCCGCAATCATAATGGCCCGGTTCGTAGCCTCGCCTTCTACCTGCGGTGGACGAGAATATGCGTGCGCTTCGGGACCATTATTGCCTTCGGCCAACAGCTTTGCCGACAATTCTGCGACAACATCGCCATTTTCGGCATGAACCATCGCTATCCCGCCCAGTTCGGACAACCTTTGGAAACTGGAATAAAGCTCGTCATCATTCACCATCAACGCGCCCTTGTAAGCCATGAAATGCTTAAAGGTGTTGATCCCACGCTGTTCAATAACGGTTTTTATATCATCGAATACCTGCTCACCCCACCATGTCACTGCCATGTGGAATGAATAGTCGCAGTTCGCCCGGGTTGATTTGTTGTCCCATCGCTTCAGGGCATCCAGCAGGCTCTCGCCAGGATTCGGCAACGCAAAATCCACCACCATTGTGGTGCCTCCGGCCAATGCCGCCCGCGTGCCGCTTTCAAAATCATCACTGGAATATGTCCCCATGAAGGGCATCTCCAAATGAGTATGCGGGTCAATCCCGCCCGGCATCACGTAGCAACCAGTGGCGTCCAACTGTTCGTCGCCCTTCAGATCTGGCCCAATTTGTGAAATCTTTCCGCCTTCGATCAGTACATCCGCCTTGTAGGTTAGATCAGCGGTAACAACGGTTCCGTTCTTGATGACAGTCGACATTTTTCTTCTCCCTGCGGAAGCGGCTGTTGCACTTCTCTTCATCTTTTTCAAAGTACTCCGGGGGTTTGGGGGCAGCGCCCCCAACTTCCCTCCACGATCTCTGCGGTTTCGACAACCGCATGGAACAGAACTTCGGCCCCTGCCGACGCCCAATCCTTGCTGATTTCTTCCGCCTCGTTGTGGCTTAACCCATCAACACACGGACACATCACCATTGCCGTCGGCGCGACACGGTTAATCCAGCATGCGTCATGCCCAGCACCCGATATTATATTGGTATGTGAGTAACCTAAACGCTCAGCTGCATTTCGCACAGCCGTAACGCAGCCTTCATCGAATTTGACGGGATCAAAGCCACCAACTTTTTCGAATTCAATCTGCAGACCCATTTCTTCGACAATGTCCTCTGCAGCGATACGAAAACGGTTCTCCATGTCCTGTATCACCTCCAACTCGGGCGAACGGAAATCGACGGTGAACACTACTTTTCCCGGAATGACGTTCCTTGAATTGGGGAATACGTCGATATGCCCTGCGGCGCCCACCGCGTGCGGGGCGTGCGACCAGGCGATTTCGTCGACTTTCTCCAGAACCCTGGCCATTGCAAGACCTGCATTTTTACGCATCGGCATTGGCGTTGATCCGGTGTGCGCATCCTTTCCGGTGATTGTCACTTGGGTCCAGCTAAGCCCTTGCCCATGCGTGACAACCCCGATGTCTTTTCCTTCGGCCTCAAGGATTGGACCCTGCTCGATATGCAATTCAAAAAATGCGTGCATTTTTCGAGCGCCAACTTCCTCGTCCCCGCGCCAGCCAATACGTTTCAACTCGTCGCCGAATTGTTTTCCTTCCGCATCTTCACGGTCATATGCCCAGTCCTGCGTGTGCATTCCTGCAAACACACCCGAGGCCAACATCGCCGGAGCAAATCGCGTGCCTTCCTCATTGGTCCAGTTGGTCGCGACAATTGGATGTTTGGTTTTGATGCCCAATTCATTCAGGGTTCGGATAATTTCCAACCCGCCAAGCACTCCAAGAACGCCATCAAACTTCCCCCCCGTTGGCTGCGTATCCAGATGTGAACCCACATAAACCGGCAGCGCTTCGGGGTCTGTCCCTTCTCGCCTTGCGAACATGTTTCCCATCTGGTCCAAACCCATGGTGCAACCTTCGTCTTCGCACCATTTCTGGAACAATGCCCGACCCTTGGCGTCATCGTCTGTCAGTGTCTGCCGGTTGTTTCCACCAGCCACGCCGGGGCCAATCTTGGCCATCTCCATTAGACTGTCCCAAAGTCTTTCGCCGTTGATCCTGAGATTCTGAGCTGGAGCCGCCATTTTGTATTCCCCTGTTTATTGCGATTTGGTTCGCATTTGTCGTCATGATTTGACCATCTGGTCAAACTCACGCTATCACGGGTTAAACCTCAGTCAAGAATTTGCATGGCGCTGCCATAAATTTCGGCACAATCAACGCTTAATTGGCGGAAAACGAGACAACAGACAAACATGCCCAAGGACCGCTCTCCGACCCGTATTCAGAAAAAGAACAAAGCCGCAATTCTGGAAGCGGCACTAAACGTGTTTTCGGCACACGGGTTTCGGGGGGCAACTGTTGATCAGATTGCCGCCGAAGCAGGGCTAAGCAAACCGAATCTTCTTTACTATTTCCCGTCCAAAGAGGCAATTCACGCGGCGTTGTTGTCCGGTTTGCTGGAGGTATGGCTCGCCCCATTGCACGAAATGGACGAGAACGGTGACCCATTGGAGGAAATTCTTTCCTACACCCATCGCAAATTGCAAATGAGCCAGGAACTGCCGCGCGAAAGTCGCCTGTTTGCAAATGAGTTGGTTCAAGGAGCACCGCGAATCCATAACGCGTTGTCAGAAGACCTGAAAAAATTGGTCGACGAAAAAACAACTCTGCTTGAGAAGTGGATGGATGACGGGAAAATCGCACGAGTTCACCCCTATCACCTGATCTTTTCGATCTGGGCACTTACGCAACATTACGCGGATTTTGAAGTTCAGGTGCGCGCCATTCTTAGTGACGAAGACCCGTTTGAAGGGGCCGAACCCTTCATCGAAACGCTTTATCGTAAACTATTGACGCCATAAATAAGGGCCGCCGAAGCGGCCCGATTTACGTCAGTGTTAGTTCCTCAAGAACTACTCGGCAGCATTTGCCATCGGGTTGTTCGGGTGCGTTGTCCAATTGGCGTATTCTGGCTCAACCACTTTTCCCGTCCGAGGATCAACTTCGCCAGCCGCCATCGGCTCCATCGAGATGCAGCCTTCGACCGGACAAACGTCGACGCACAGGTTGCACGCAACGCATTCTTCATCCTTAACCTCGAACACGCGATCTGCTGACATCGAAATAGCCTGATGGCTGGTATCTTCGCAGGCTGCATAGCAGCGGCCGCATTTGATGCACTGATCCTGATCGATTTTCGCTTTGGCAATGTAATTAAGGTTTAAGAACTGCCAATCTGTGACATTTGGCACCGCACGCCCGACGAAGTCGGACACGTTGGCATATCCTTTTTCATCCATCCACTGGGATAGACCTGCGTTCAATTCGTCGATGATCTTAAAACCATAGGTCATCGCGGCGGTGCAAACCTGCACATTGCCACATCCCAGCGAAATGAACTCTGCTGCATCGCGCCAAGTTGTGACACCGCCAATGCCAGAAATTGGCAAGCCGTGCGTATCAGGGTTGCGTGCAATCTCGGAAACCATGGACAGTGCAATTGGCTTAACCGCCGGACCGCAATATCCTCCATGGCTACCCTTGCCGTCTATTGAAGGTTCCGGGCTGAAGTCATCAAGATTTACGCTGGTGATCGAGTTGATCGTATTGATGAGCGAAACCGCATCTGCACCGCCATTTTTGGCAGCTGCAGCAGGCTTGCGGACATCGGTTATATTGGGCGTCAGCTTAACAATTACGGGCTTGTCATAGTATGTCTTGCACCAGCGCGTGACCATCTCAATATACTCTGGCACTTGACCAACGGCGGCGCCCATTCCGCGCTCGCTCATCCCATGTGGGCAACCAAAGTTCAGCTCAATCCCATCTGCGCCGGTTTCCGCGACACGGGGGAGGATCGCTTTCCACGCCGCCTCTTCGCAGGGCACCATGATCGAAGCAATCAATGCCCGATCCGGATAATCTGCCTTTACCCGAGCCATTTCTTCCAGGTTCACCTCTAACGGACGATCTGTAATCAATTCTATGTTGTTCAATCCCAGCAGTCGCCGGTCAGCGCCGTAAATCGCGCCATAGCGTGGCCCGTTTACGTTCACCACCGGTGGACCTTCGGCACCCAGAGTTTTCCAGACGACACCGCCCCATCCCGCCTCGAATGCGCGGCGTACGTTGTATTCTTTGTCCGTCGGCGGCGCGGAAGCCAGCCAATACGGGTTGGGGCTGGAGATTCCCAAGAAGTTTGTTGTCAAATCAGCCATGTTCTTCTCCCTGCGCTCTAGTCGCGCTTTTTGAATATCATTTCCACCGGGGCGATATCGCCAGCCCCTACTGCGGTTGTCATGTTCGCCACTTTTTCAGCGGCAGTTGCGCCCATTACCATCGGCAAACCCAGCACCGGGGGGCCAGAATCCTCGATCCGCGCCTTCAGATTGGCAAAGAATTCCTTGGCAATTTCAACGCGATCACGGCGCGAAAGCAGGTCGAAACCCGCTTTGTCCGCCGCCTCAAGGTATATGTCTGGTTCGGTCAAAAACGATGCTGTTGGGTCACTGGCCCACGGCAATGGAAATGCTGGTGCTTTTCCAAAACGCATAACGTCATAGACCGCAAATCTGCCCTTTGGCTTCAGAACCCGGCTCACCTCGGAGAAAAGCTTGTCTTTGTCGGGAAGGTTCATGCCAACATGCAACAATGTTGCCACGTCAAATGAGGCATCGTCGAAAGGTATGTCGAGGGCGCTTCCGACTTTGAACTGAGTAGGCAAACTCAGAAAGTTCGTCAGTTCCACCGCTGTCTGCACAAAATCCGGCGTCAGGTCCAAACCGGTAACATCCGCCCCATAACGGGTTGTCATCAGCCGCGCAGGACCCCCGATTCCTGCGCCCACATCCAGAACGCGGGTGCCTTTGTCCAACCCCAATTGATCAAGAAGGGCGATGGTGGCGTCTTCACCACCGATATGGAATTCATCAATGGACTTAATGTGTTCCGCAGCAATCTTGTTGGCAGCCACACCGCTGGATTCGAGCGTTTCCATGATCTTGCGAAACAGCTCGGCACCACCGTAGTGCGAGACAATTTTGTCATCGGGACCAGACATTGTCTTTCCTCCGCTTGGTGATTCCTCCGTACCAGTCTACGCCATCAGGCTGGCATGAATGTCCATTGCGGCATCCCGACCTTCGGCAACCGCAGTCACGGTCAGGTCATCGCCACCGACAGCGCAGTCGCCACCAGCCCAGACACCCGGCATAGAAGTCCGCCCCGCCTCGGCAACGGCGATCTTGTTTCCATCCAGATCAAGCCCTACTGGCGCACCGTCCAATGACTGGCCAATTGCCTTGAGAACCTGATCGGCCGGAACGCGCACGGTTTCTCCGGTTCCTTGCAGCTTTCCATCCTTTGTTGACGTGTATTCAAGTTCGATCTCGACCGAAGAACCGTTTCCGTGAATGGCGACGGGTTGAACGTTGCACATGATCTTGACGCCGTTTGCGGCTGCCAAGTCCTGTTCGTACCGGCTGGCACCCATCGCGTTACGGTCACGGCGATAAGCGATTGTCACATGTTCAGCACCCAAAAGCTTTGACTTTACGGCAGCGTCAACCGCCGTCATTCCGCCGCCAATCACAACGACGTTGCGACCAACGGGCAGCTTGGCAAGATCACTCGCCTGCCGAACTTCGGAAATGAAATCAACGGCGTGCAAAACACCGTCTTTGTCTGAACCGTCGGCACGAAGCGCGTTTACCCCTGCCAGGCCAATCGACAGGAACACAGCGTCATAGTTTTCTACCAATCCGTCCAGAGA
>JBPCWT010000397.1:0-21397 GCA_051009255.1 Ruegeria sp.
GGCCTCACCCGGTCGGTTTGCCATAGCGCATGGCAAGGCATATGGGTCGGTCATGTTGGGGATGGCAGGTTCCGCACAGATGCAGCGTGCCGAAGGGCAGGCCTATTTCATGGCAGCCGTGAATGGTGTCTATGGCGGACAGGTCATTCCCGTGCCCGGAGGTATTTTGTTGCGTGACAAAAAAGGCGATGTGATCGGCGCGATCGGAGTAACAGGCGATACATCCGACAACGACGCCGCAGCAGGGCTGGCAGGGATCGAGGCGGCCAGTTTAATTGGTGAAATTTGAACTGATTTAGCTGACTTGGAACCCAAGTCTCCATTTCACACCTCATAAATCGGTACCGTAGACCGCATGTTCTGCCGTCAGGCTAAAAAACGCGATGCCTTTTGTGCCGTGATGAACACGTCCCTGCGCTGTCACGCAGAGCGTGTATGATTGCACGAACGAATTTGTCCAACTAAGTTCATTGAGAGGAGCACGGACAAAACAAGGCAATTGTAATGACAAGGCCAGTCGTCGGTATTATCGGCAACTCTTACCTGATGAACGATCAGTATCCGACACATGCTGGTGGAACTATGAACTCGGACGCGGTGGCGAACGTGTCGGGTTGCTTGCCGCTGTTGATCCCAGCCGATCCGCGTTTTGTTTCGGTCGATGAATTACTGGAAACTTGTGACGGTTTCCTACTGACCGGCGGTCGCCCAAATGTTCACCCCGAGGAATACGGCGAGGCTGCGACTTCTGCACATGGTGATTTCGATCGCGCTCGTGATGCAATCACGCTTCCGTTGGTGCGCGCGTGTGCTGAGCGCGGACAGCCGTTTCTGGGAATCTGCCGGGGTTTTCAAGAAGTAAACGTCGCAATGGGCGGAACCCTGTACCCGGAAATTCGTGACCTGCCGGGCCGAATGAATCACCGAATGCCACCGGATGGGACATTGGACGAGAAGTTCGCCCTGCGCCATGTCGTGACGCTGACCGAGGGCGGCGTGTTCCACCGCCTGTTTGGCGCGCGTGAAGTGATGACCAACACCTTGCACGGTCAGGGCATCAAAACGGTCGGGCAGAACATAGTTATCGATGGGCACGCACCGGATGGAACGCCAGAGGCAATCTTTGTCAAAGACGCGCCCGGATTTACGCTGTCAGTCCAGTGGCACCCGGAGTGGGACGCAGCAAATGATCCTGTGTCGCGCCCGTTGTTTCGGAAATTCGGTGACGCGGTGCGCGAATGGACGAAATGTGGGCGATTGGGTCAGTTTCGCGCTTCGGCCTGATCCAGGACGCCTTCAATACTTGCCTGACAGTTCAAGGGACAACTCCTTGGCGTGATGCATGAACGCCGCGCGCGCTGTTGCGGCAAGTGGATTATCCTTTTCTATGGCCTGAAAAACGCAGGGTGGGTCATTCCGAACCATATCCGCTGCCTCTACCATCAGGTCAAAGCTGACAGTTGTCAGTTGATGCGGAAGCGGCCCAAGTCGGGATATTGCCTTGGATATGAAGTGCGTAAGCCCCTGAACCACGGCAACCTCACGATCGTGATTTTCAGGCGAGACCATGACTGGGCGCAAGCCCAGCCGTTTTTTCAACAAGGCGGCCAAAGTCAGACAGGCGTCCCCTCGCACCCTGCAAATCGCGATTTTGTGTCCCAGAACCCCACGGGCCGCGCTT
This sequence comes from Ruegeria sp., assembly GCA_051009255.1. Lineage (GTDB taxonomy): Bacteria > Pseudomonadota > Alphaproteobacteria > Rhodobacterales > Rhodobacteraceae > Ruegeria. Next base: position 1,682 of record JBPCWT010000397.1, read on the forward strand.
TGTGGTCCAAACAGAGGGTGCGTGCCGACAATCCCCACATGATCGGGTAGATGCCGCAACATTGTCTGAACCGGGCGCATTTTGACGGAACCCACATCGGCGACAATCGTTCCCGGTCTCAGATGCGGGGAAATGGTTGAAATTGCGACCTCTAGCGCGTCAACAGGAACGGCCAGGATAACAAGATCGCAGGCGGCGACCTGAGCCGGATCACCGGCGATCAGCCCCTTGGGCACATCGTTCAGAGTGGGATCATGGACGGTCACTGGTGCCAATGGCGCAAGGTGTCGGGCGATGAGCCGACCGAAGGCACCGCAACCAAGCAGGCCGATAGTTTTGAATTCAGGGCGGTTTAGCATCGGGATACTCCGGTGTTAGCCGCGATGCAGAGGACCTTTATTGTTCAATCCGCCGAACGCGGCGGTTGAACATGATTAATCACCCGCCGTTATTTGGGCAGGGTGTAATAGAAATTGCAGACGATGGTCAGACGATTGCGCATGGGACAAGCACTAGTGGCCGTCTAGGTTTACGTCAAGCGCCGAAAGGGCTCGCAGAAACTGCGAGCCCTTTCGTGGCAATTAAACCAGTAAGTTAAAGCTTTGGTTCAAGGGCAGGGTACGTGCACGTTTTCCCGTCAGGTCAAACAACGCGTTGCCCAACGCAGGCATCGAAGGCGGGGTTCCCGGCTCGCCCGCACCACCCATGAAGCGGTTGGTTTCCAGGACAGCCACCTCAACCTCGGGTGCTGTGTGCATGCGAATTGCGTCATAGTCAGGGAAATTGAACTGCTCTACCTCGCCGTCAGCGAACGTGATTTCCCCAAAGCATGCGGCTGAAAGGCCGTACATCATGCCACCGAACATCTGCGCCTTTACGTTTTCCGGGTCGAGGGCAAGTCCAACATCGCAGGCAATCCACGCCTTGTTGATGCGAATGGTTCCATCCTCGTCGACGACTTCGATCACCTGGGCGACGGGGGTTCCAAAGCTATAGGTAATTGCAACACCCCGGCCAGTGCTGTCGGGTGTCTTTCCTGTCCAGCCTGACATCTCTCGCACCGCCTCAAGACACCCGGCAGAGGGGGCGTGTTCGCCCTTGATCAACTCCAGCCTAAATTCCAGCGGATCACGTCCTGCAGCATGAGCAAGTTCGTCAACAAAGGTTTCGTGGAAAAACCCGTTGTGGCTGTTTCCGACTGAACGCCAGAATCCAACAGGGATGTCGAGGTCAGCGATGTGGCCGCTGATACGATAGTTCGGTATGCCATAAGGCTGATTGAACAGTCCTTCGACCAAAACCTTGTCAGGGCCACCACCGGCCATGCCGGTTACCCTTTCGACGGCTTGGTGCGTGCAGGATTGTGCAGCGACTTGACCATCCAACAACACGGCTTTGCCGTCCTTAACGGCACCGCGCATTCGGGCCATGGCACCGGGTCTGTAGAAATCATGGCGCATGTCTTCTTCACGGCTCCAGGTGGTTTGCACCGGAACATTGGGCATCGCCATTGCAACCTTTGTCGCGACAACGCCGAAGTCGAACTCTCCACGCCGACCAAAACCACCGCCCATGTAGGTGGTGTGAACATCAACCGCATCGGTATCGAGGTTTGCGACACCTGCGATTTTCATCTGCATGAAGGTGGGCGCCTGATTTCCGCCCCAGAATTCCAGCTTGTCGCCAGAATACAGGGCCGTAGCCGTCATCGGCTCCATCGTTGAATGCGCCAGATAGGGAACGGTATACTCTGCCTGGATTTCAGTTGCGCCATCAGGCATCACGCTGACATCGCCATCGTCGCGCATTGTCGAATTGGCATCTGCGTCGAATGCCTCTACAATCTTTTCGAAGATCGCGTCCGTCTCTGATGGATAGGGCGCGTCTTCCCACTCTACATCAACAGCATCAGCGGCCTGTATCGCCAGCCATGTGTTGCTGGCAATCACCGCGATACCGTTGCCAAGATCGACAATTTTTTCTACGCCAGGCATGGATTTGGCGGTGCTGTCGTCAAAGGATTTCATACCTCCGCCTAGTTTGGGGTTCACACGAATGCTGGCGTATTTCATATCCGGCAGGCGTATGTCGATGGCGAATTCTGCTGTTCCCGTGGCTTTGCCAACCATGTCCAAGCGCGGTTGCGTTTTGCCCAGATAACGCCACTCAGATGGATCTCGTAAAGATACCTCGATGGGTTCCAGTTTAGCGGCATCCAATGCCAATTCGGTGTAGGCGATCTTGTCGCCATTTGGCGCAATGACATGTCCCGACTTGATCGCCAGTTGCGATCGGTCCACGCCCAAGCGGTCAGCAGCAGCTTGTTTCAGGGTTTCTCTGGCCGATGCGCCGGCTTCGCGCATACGCTCAAAACCGTCCTTCATCGACGTTGATCCGCCGGTGACATGCATGCTGAGTACTTTGCCAATCACGCCCAAAGCCTCGCCAAGGCTGTGCTGGAAATCTGAGACGTCATAGCCCTTGTTTGGCAGAGCATCGCCAATCATGGCCGAGTTGTAATAGGCGGCTGCTGCGGGGCCATGCAGCACCATAATCTGATCCAGATCGACATCCAGTTCCTCGGCGATCAGCGCGGCCCAAGTGGTTTTGACGCCCTGACCCATTTCCGCACGCGGTGCGAAAAGCGTGACACCGTTTTGATCAATCAGAACAAATGGATTTAGTGCAGCTTCTCCTTTGCCGGGCTTCAGCGGATTTGGCGCGGGTCGGTTGACGTAATAGACACCGAAGGCGACACCGCCGACAATCGCAGCAGATCCGATCAGGAATGTTCGACGTGCGATTTTACCAATGCTTGCCATTGTTCACGCCTCCTTCAACTTGGCCGAAGCTGTGTGAATGGCCGCACGAATACGTGGATAGGTTCCGCATCGGCACAGGTTGCCCTGCATCGCCTCGTCTATTTCGGCATCAGAGGGGATGGGGTTTTCTGCCAGCAATGACGCGGCCTGCATGATCTGTCCGGATTGACAGTAACCGCATTGCGCAACCTGATGAGCGACCCAGGCCTGCTGGATCGCCGCCATCGAATCCGGAGAGCCGACACCTTCGATCGTGGTGACCTCGCCCCAGACATCTGACAAAGATACCTGGCAGGATCGTACTGCCTCGCCATCAATATGCACGGTACAAGCGCCGCAGGCGGCAACGCCGCAGCCGAACTTGGTTCCGGTCAGACCGATTTCGTCCCGCAAGACCCAAAGAAGGGGAACGTCGTCAGGCAGGTCTACCTGATGCGCCTTGCCGTTGATGTTTAAGGTGGTCGCCATGACGAACCTTTCTCTGCTTTTGACGATTTCTGACATAATTGCCCAAAAGTGTCAGTCTGTCAATTGACATTTTTGACAGGAAATGTCACAAGGTTACACATGAAAGAATTGCGATCTGATCCAAGGCGCGAAGCCATCTTGATGTCCGCGCTGCAGGCATTTGCGAGTTATGGGTTCAGGAAAACGTCGATGGATGACATTGCACGCGGGGCAGGGATGTCCCGCCCGGCGGTCTATCTACATTACAAAAACAAAGAAGCCATCGTCCGAAGCCTGACTGAGCGCTACTATGAAGACAAACTGATGGCGATACGCGAAGCGTTGGCTGGCGGCGGATCAGTAAGTGAAACCGTAGCGCGCGCAATCAAGGCTCATTGCGAGGGGATGGCGACGATTCTGGCATCCCCACATGGGTTAGAGTTGCTGGATGCCGGGAAATCGAACGCCCCCGATATAGTGAACGAAGGCGAGGCTGAACTGGCCGCTATCTACGCCGAATGGCTGACGCAAGAATCTGATGCGGGTCGGGCGCGACTGGCAGATTCAGCAGAAGATGTTGCAGTGACAATTACCGCCGCCCTCAAGGGTATCAAGATGACCTCTGCAAACGCTGAAGAATTCGAGCAACGCGTTTCGCAACTCGCATCATTGTTTGGTGCGGGGCTGGAAGTCAGGTAACTTTCTGACGAACTTTGTATTCCGGTTTGTCCCACGTTGCGTTGCGCATGATATCAGACAAAATTTCAGCGGCTTTTGTCACATCGGTTTCATCGATGTAGAGAGGTGTGAAACCAAATCGCATGGTATCCGGTGCGCGGAAATCTCCGATTACCCCTCGGGCAATCAAGGCCTGCATTACTGCGTAACCCTCCGCAAATAAGAATGAAACCTGACTGCCGCGTTTCTGGGGGTCACGCGGACTGGCAAGGGTCAGTTCGGGACAGCTGGCCTCGACCAGCTTTACGAACAATTCGGTCAGGTCGATGGACCTGGCGCGTACGTCCGCGATATCGGCCATGTCCCAGACGTCCATCGCGGATTCCAGCGCTGCCATTTGTATAACTGGGGGCGTCCCGACCCGCATACGCTCGATCCCAGAGCCGGGGCGGTAATCCAGATCGAAAGCAAAAGGCGCTTCGTGTCCTAGCCATCCCGACAGGGCAGGGCGAACCTTGTCCGACAGCCGTGGAGCGACATAGATAAATGCGGGCGCGCCGGGGCCGCCGTTCAGGTATTTGTAGGTGCATCCAACCGCGAAATCGGCGTTGCAACCGGTCAGATCAACGGGAATCGCGCCTGCAGAGTGGGCAAGATCCCAAACTGTTACCACGCCATTTGCGTGTGCCAGTTCGGTTAACGCCTTCATGTCGTGCATGCGACCTGTTCGATAATCCACTTCGGTCAACATCAACACTGCGACGTCTTCGCTGATGTGATCTGCGACGTTTTCGGGGTCGACCACCTGTAACTCATAGTCCGGCCCAAGCGAGCGCAGCAAGCCATCGGCCATGTATAGGTCAGAGGGAAAGTTGCCATTGTCAGACAACACAACCCGGCGATCTGGATTCAGTTCCAGTGCAGACGCAACCGCCTGATAAACCTTGATCGACAGGGTATCGCCAACAACGATACTGCCGGGCTCTGCCCCAATCAGTTTGCCGATCCGATCACCCAGACCGGTGGGCATTCCCATCCACCCGGCCTTGTTCCAGCCAGTAATCAGCAGTTCGCCCCACTCGTCGACCAGCATACTTTTCAGGCGAGACTTGGCGGCGGTTGGCAGTGGTCCCAACGAGTTACCGTCCAGATACAAGGTGTTCTGTGGCAGGTCGAACATTGCCTTGGTTGCGGCGAAGTCGGTCATGGTGGTCTCGCAGATTATTTTAGGTTTGAAGTATTTGGGTCCGACCTAGCCGATCACATTGACCCTGTCCACTGGAACAAAGGTGGGTGTCAGATCTGACCGCCCGCGATTTCGATACATTGACCGTTGATGCTTTCCGATCCAGGACGAACCAGCCACAACGCCGCTGCAGCGACTTCTTCGGGTGCGATTAATCGCTTGTGTCGGTTTGCATCCACCATGACATTCAGTGCTTCGTCTTCGCTTATCCCCGCTCGCTGAGAGATCGAGGCGATATTGCGTTCGACAATGGGTGTCTGAACATATCCGGGGCAAAGCGCGTTGAACGTGTATGGCGTGCCCATGAACTCTTCGGAATAGCTGCGCATGAGGCCGATAACCCCATGTTTTGATGCAGAATAAGCGCCAGCACCGGGTACGCCGCGAAGTCCGGCGATGGACGCTACGGAAATCACCCGACCCCAATCGGTGTCCTGCATCGAACGCAGACTCTCGCGGATGGTCAGAAACGCCCCATCCAGATTGGTGGCCATGATATCGCGCCAGAATGGCAGTTCCGTTTTCTGCAGCTTTTTACCGACAGCAATCCCGGCGTTTGCTATGCATATCTGGACCGGCCCACGTTCACTGACTGCCGCCGCGATGCCATTGACAACGCTCTCTTCGTCGCGGACGTCCATTGCCAATCCTTTGATGCGGTCGGTTGTTACCTGCTCAAGTACTTCGGCCCTGCGACCGGTAATAGTTACGTCCGCGCCTTCTTCGGCCAGCGCCTGGGCAATTGCCAGCCCAATACCGGTGCCGCCGCCCGTCACCAACGCGTGCTTTTCGCTTAACGTCATGCTTGCTCCTCTGTTTCCAATATGACCCTAACCGCGGAGCGGATGGTGGCAAGATATGTTCTGCAACGACGGGACACTGATGGTTTGCAACCGAAACCTTTGTTCAGGGTCAGAGGGGAAACGGCAGAGTGTTCTGAAATTGCCGCGCATGCAATTAATGTTACCCCTCCCAAGCTGCGACAACCTGAAGTTTTGCCAATTGAGTCGGAAAACGGTACCAAGCAGTTCAGAAGCGACATGCGCCTGGGCATGTTGTTGTCTTTGGGGGATTTAATGCATCGGATCGATGTGCCGCCATTATGGTTGTTGGGATTTGTCGTCATGGCATGGCTGCAATCGCGGTACTTTTCCTTTGGGTTATCGCTGGAAGGCGCTGTTTCTGACTTGCTGAGTGGGATTTTGATCGGTGGTGGTCTGTTGTTGATGGTCTTGGCGATTGTCGAGTTTCGCCGCCACCGGACCACAATTATCCCGCATGCGACACCAACGGCCATGGTGCAATCAGGGATTTTCAAACGCAGTCGCAATCCGATTTACTTGGGAGATGTTCTTATCTTGACTGGTTTGACCCTTCGCTTTGATGCTGTTCTGTCGCTCGTTCTAGTGCCGGTTTTCGTTTGGTTGCTTGAGCGTCGGTTCATCGTGCCGGAAGAGGACCGATTGCGCCGAACCTTTAGGGCGGATTTCGCCCGTTACGAACGCAATACACGTCGCTGGATCTAAGGGGATGCGTGACATGTTTTAATAATGATTGCTGCGCTTGCGAAATAATCTTGCGCAAGTTACACAACTTCTTGTCAATGAATACCGAACACCCGCTCGGCCAGAGCAGAAAATAGGGGGACAACCGGTGAAAATAGGCACACCAAAAGAAATACTGGACGGTGAAAATCGGGTCGCAATGACACCGGATTCAGCTGTGCAGTTGCAGAAACTGGGCTACGATTGCGCCATAGAAAAGGGTGCAGGTCAGGCGGCGGGCTTCTCGGACGAAGCCTATAAGGCTGTAGGGGTCGAGATAGTAAAAACCCCTGCTTCTTTGTGGAAGACGTCTGATATCGTGGCCAAGGTCCGGATACCCACCGAAACCGAGCTTAAACGTCTGACCAAGGGCAAAACGCTTATTTCCTTCTTCAACCCGGCGGGGAACGAAGAAGGTATGGAACTGGCCAAATCCAAAGGCGCGAATGTGATTGCGATGGAGATGGTGCCGCGTATATCCCGCGCGCAGAAAATGGATGCCTTGTCGTCCATGGCCAATATCGCCGGGTACCGCGCCGTAATCGAGGCAGGGAACAACTTTGGCCGGTTCTTTACTGGTCAGGTCACAGCGGCAGGCAAAGTTCCACCCGCCAAAGTGCTGATTGTTGGGGCAGGTGTGGCCGGACTGGCGGCTGTTGGCACTTCGACCTCGTTAGGTGCGATCACTTATGCGTTCGATGTGCGGCCCGAAGTGGCCGAACAAGTCGAATCCATGGGGGCGGAATTCGTTTATCTGGATTTCGAGGAAGAGCAACAGGATGGTGCGGCAACAGGTGGATATGCTTCGGTGCAGTCCGAAGAATTCCGCAACGCACAGCTGGCTAAATTCCGCGAGCTTGCGCCGGAAATGGACATCGTCATCACTACTGCGCTTATCCCAAACCGCCCGGCACCTAAGTTATGGCTTGAGGATATGGTCAAAGCGATGAAGCCGGGTTCGGTTATCATCGATCTTGCAGCTGAACGGGGCGGAAACGTCGAAGGAACCGTGCCTGATGAAAAGGTCGTGACATCTAACGGCGTGACGATCATCGGTTACACCGATTTCCCAAGCCGGATGGCATCGCAGAGTTCGTCGCTTTATGCCACCAACATCCGTCACATGATGACCGACCTGACACCGGAAAAGGACGGGAAGGTCAATCACGACATGGAAGACGACGTGATCCGTGGCTCTACCGTGACATTTGAGGGTGATATTACTTTCCCGCCTCCGCCTCCGAAGATTCAGGCGATTGCGGTTCAGCCTAAGGCCGAAGTTAAAGAGTTGACGCCCGAAGAAAAGCGGGCTCAGGAGGTTGCTGAATTCAAGGCGCAGACGAAACAGCAGTTCACATTGCTGGGTGTCGGCGGTGCACTGATGCTGCTGGTGGGGTTGATTGCTCCGGCCAGTTTCATGCAGCATTTTATCGTGTTCGTACTGGCAATCTTTGTGGGTTTTCAGGTTATCTGGAACGTCTCTCACAGTTTGCACACACCGCTGATGGCGATCACCAACGCGATATCGTCGATTATTATCGTCGGGGCACTGATGCAGATCGGGTCAGGCTCGTTCCTGGTCATTCTGCTGGCTGCGTTGTCGGTGTTCATGGCCGGGATAAACATCTTTGGCGGCTTCCTCGTAACACGGCGCATGCTTGCCATGTTCCAGAAATCTTAAGGAGGCCGGGCAAATGGAATATGGCTTCACTACTGCCGCCTATGTCGTTGCGGCTGTCCTGTTCATCCTGTCCTTGGGTGGTCTGTCGAACCAGGAAAGCGCCAAGCGCGCCGTCTGGTATGGTATCGTTGGTATGGCGTTGGCCGTTTTTGCCACGCTGGTTGGCCCCGGATCGGGTCTGTGGCTGTTGTCACTGCTGCTGATTGCCGGTGGTGGCATGATTGGTCAGTACGTTGCACAGCGCGTGCAGATGACCGAGATGCCCCAGCTGGTTGCAGCGATGCACAGCCTTGTTGGTCTGGCGGCGGTATTTGTTGGTTTCAACGCGCATTTCGAAATCAAGAACGTCGCCGAGGTGATGGCAATCGTTGATTCCGCCAAGGATGCCGACCTGTCGGACCTTGGCGCGTTTGCCAAACTGATTGCCAAGAAAACTGCGGCCGAACTGTCAATTCTGCATGTCGAATTGTTCCTCGGCATCTTTATTGGTGCAATCACGTTTACAGGGTCCGTCGTTGCCTATGGTAAATTGGCGGGCAAGCTGACATCGGCGGCAACCAAACTGCCGGGCGGTCACGCATTGAATGCAGGCGCGGCGGCGATCTCGTTGATCTGTCTGTTCTGGTACACTGGTTCGGGCGCTTTCTTTCCACTGTTCCTGATGACGCTGATGGCGTTGTTCATTGGATATCACCTGATCATGGGCATTGGCGGCGCTGACATGCCGGTGGTTGTATCCATGCTGAATTCGTATTCGGGTTGGGCAGCTGCGGCCATTGGGTTCAGCCTTGGCAATGATCTGCTGATCGTTGTGGGCGCGCTGGTGGGCTCGTCCGGTGCGATCCTGTCCTACATCATGTGCAAGGCGATGAACCGACACTTTGTCAGCGTGATCCTTGGCGGATTTGGCGGAACCTCTGGTCCGCAGATGGAGGTCGAGGGCGAGCAGGTTGCCATCGAGGCGGATGGAGTAGCAGCGGCCCTGAATGACGCGGACAGTGTCATAATCATTCCCGGATACGGCATGGCGGTGGCACAGGCACAACAATCGGTCAGCGAACTGGTGCGCAAATTGCGCGCCAAGGGGAAAGAGGTGCGTTTTGCCATTCACCCCGTCGCGGGTCGTCTGCCGGGGCATATGAACGTTCTGCTGGCCGAGGCAAAGGTGCCGTACGATATCGTTCTGGAAATGGATGAGATCAACGACGACTTCCCGGATACAGATGTCGCCATCGTTATCGGCTCGAATGACATCGTGAACCCGGCTGCACAAGAAGATCCGAACAGCCCCATAGCAGGGATGCCGGTTCTGGAGTGCTGGAAGGCCAAGCAGGTATTTGTTTCGAAACGAGGGCAGGGCACGGGGTATTCTGGTATCGAAAACCCTCTGTTCTTTAAGGAAAACACCCGAATGTTCTATGGTGACGCCAAACAGTCGCTGGACAAGCTGCTGCCAATGATCGATTGATCTGGCTACATTCAGCAAAAAAAGGGCGCTCTTTTCGTAAATGCAACTTTAGTTAAACGTCTACGACGCAACGACCAGCGGGCAGCCTGCTGGTCGTTTTCTTTTGGATTTACGGGTTTACGAAATACCGGGATCTAACGCAGACTCACCGGTTTTTTCGGGCAAATGTATCTACATCAGTATCGAAGAATAGCTCGTGACAGATTTCATTTCGAGAAAATAGACAAGTAAAGAAGCACTGAAGACAATTGTCCCAGCTAGCATTAACTCATCTGTAATTCGCGTCTTTGGTTCCTTGGTATCTGAGCTTTCATTCGCAAACTCTACCATTTGCAAAACCGGGAACAGATCTCTTGAATTTGGGTCAATCATGGGCCACTCAACTCTAAACACAAAATCACTCATACTTTACTCTCAATGGCGCCTGCCCACCCATAAACGCTGGCACCGTCGATAAATTTACGCCTTCCAGCACACCCCAGCACAGTTAAAACTCAATTGTTGCGGGTCGTACTCTTCAAAGAAACTCGTTACTCAACATCCACTTGGAAATCGAAAGACGAAACTTATGCTATATGTTATGCCCCGCCTCAAAGCGCGTTCCAATTGTGAAATTTTCTAACACTGTTGGTCGCTAGATCATACTTTGATGGGTGATAAATCATACAGTTAGCTCACCTCAAGGCATGTCTCGCGTCATAGTGCCAAAACAAATATTTTTTATCTGCCCAGCGCGCTCAAAAATTAGTGGTGCACGCCTTGCGTTCAGGTCGAGAACTCGCGGCCACAATGTGGTCAAAATTTAATATTATTCCTCTACACGCCCCCTCTGCAGGGCCAGATTGCTGCTGTCACAATTGTTTCATAAGCAAAACGCCCAAAGTAGTTAATGGGACAAACGTCCCATTAACCTCTTGGCCTCGGCCCAGGTGCTGGGCAATCTGGCGAAATCAACCGCGCTTCTTTCGGCCCTTAGAAGCGACAGACGGGTAGATGGTGTCAAGAGTATCTTATGTGCCATTTGGCACGACATTTAGTCAGGTCTTCTAGCGTTCACATTCCAAGTTCACGACTACATTTGGCCGATTTAGTCGCGTCTCAGGTAGCGCAAGGCTGGCTGGGCAATAGTTTATGCCGAAGATAAATCACGTTTCTCGACAATTCTTGCCGTGATGCTGGTAAACTGTTGGACTGCAGTGTTAACGGACGGCTCTTGACACACCATTTAACAATTACGAACAGACGTCTCTAGCGCCAGAGCGGTGTCAATTGTTCCAGTGAAAGACATTCAGTACTAGTTTTCTAGCAGCAACGGAAAGTCGGCTGTTCAAAATCATAGGATCGGCTGAGTTATCCCTTTGTATCGATTGAGGCGATTGACAGGCCAACAGGCGAAATCTGTGACGCCGTCTTGAGGGAAGGCAGTTCGCGAGCGATCACGTTCTCGATGTCATGAGAGCTCATCCAGATAAGATACTCTTCGTTCGTAATTTGTTGGTCAGGGCCGATCCATCTTCCAGGCTCGCAATGGCTGTAGCCGTATCGCAGATGCGCACCCTTGGCCGCCAATTGCTTTGGCACAAAAGCGAATGCAAAATCCGGCTTCCAAGCTTTTTGCATGAGTTCAAAAAGCAGGCGCGCCAAGAGACTTGTCGCTCCTTGACTTCGTGGCCCACCAAGACCTTGCGCCGTCAACCAGAAATCTCCGCAATAGCCAACTTGACCGGTCACCAATCTGAGCGCTTCCGGGCCTCGGAAGAAAGTTTGATCAGGATCGGGAGTCGTATCGGGCACAATAAATTTATGGCGATGCGTATCCAGATGTTCTCCCAGTGAACGGCCCGAAAGATCCAGCAAGCGTACGGCCTGCGTGTGGACTAGTTCATTGTCCGCACTGAAGCCGCAAATCCAGAAGCCGTTTGTTGCATCAATAAATGAAGTAGACGCATTGAAGATGGGGTATGGGCCGTGACGCCCTACGCAACTTTCGCGGTAAGACCGGTAAAGAGCAAAATCGTCACCAACCTCTACACGGATGCCAGCGTCGTGAAGCTCACGTACGATGCCTGAGACGTTCATCGCCATGTAAAAAATTGAGCGCGCGGACATTCATGCTCTCCCAGCCAGTTGATGCAATTGTTGCAAAAACTGCGACATTGCCCTGACATCCTTACAATTTCTCACGCTTATATGCAGAAGTATCACAACCTTAGGGGTTAAATCGAGCGGAATTGTGGCAGGGACGCCACTCTATTCCGCCGCTTCCAATACGTGATCCATGCGCAGGCATTCGGGTAGTTTGGGTCGCTCATCCTCTCTCATGGCGTCGATCAGGACATTTTCGGTGAGCGCAGCGACGATAATCAAGCCGAGCGTTCCATCTGGGAATACTCCGCCCATGAGCAACCTTTGAAACGTTCCCGCCCGGGTCTTGCCGTCTTCCTGCGGCATGTGGGCCAGGATGTGATCAAAACGCACGCCACCTTCGTCATAGATCCGCGAATAGGCTCCTGCCATGAATTCATCGTAGTCATCGCTCGCGCTGTCATCGGAGATAAGTCTGCCGATCACACTCTTTGAGATTTTGGGACCCAACCATCTGGCGTAGGCTGACTCTTGACCGACATGGACATATATCCAGCCCATGGGGCTTTTCCTATAAAGTACTGCATAGGGCCTGATCTCATTCATGGCCTCATGTTCAATTTGCGTCTCCGCGGTCCCCCAGGCCCTGAAGGCTCTTTTCATGATCGGGAGACCTTCCATCGCAATTTGCGACACAGGATGTTGCTGGGAATAATAGACGTTTTTGTCGATGTCAGTGTAACGAAGGCTTTCCAAGCCGCTGGACGGTTGTCGCGTCAGAGTCGACTGTCCCGACCATGAGTCGATCTGCATGAGCAGAGACTGGGCACCTTCGAGCATGTCAGAGCCGAACGATGTCAATTTGTATTGGCGATCTGCAACCTCAAAGAGCTTGTCGCCAAGAATGCTTTCTAGGTCATTGATGTGGCGCCGCACGGTCTGACGCGTGGCGTTGAGCTCGGCGCACGCCAGAGACAGGTTCAGAAGCTTGCTCAGGCAAACAAATGCACGGATCATCGGAACCGAGACGCCGTTATTTGCTTTAGACTGGTTCACCAACTACCTCAAAATCAAAAATTCTACTGCTTTCCGAGCAGACGTCGCCTTTGCATATCGACAGTTGGTATCGGGGAAAAGTGTAAGAATGAAGTCAAAACTTAGCTTTATCTTAGAAATCCCCGGGCAAGGTCCAGTGTCAGCAGGCACATTGCTGCCATCCTTGCGCAATTGATTCCAAATTCTCGCCTTCGTTTGGACACCTTGACTTGGCTTCTTGTTGGCACTGAGGAGCTGCCATGAATGTTATTGAGTCCATCTGTGTGTCGACCGAGTTTACCAGGCCCCCCCCTGGATCCGTAAACGTCCTGATTGGAGATCCCATTGAAGGCCCTGGGGGAAGGTGGATCCCTTGCGCGACGAAAGTAGGGGACGGTGTCTACTGGGCGGGTCTGTTCCAGGTTGGCTCCGGTCAAAGACAGGTCTGCGCGGCAGATATGCCATTGAGCTGCCCGAACGACGCTCTTGCCCAGGCCATCACTTTAGCCGCACACGCCGCAGTCTAACAAACAATCATCTCCAAGAAAAAAGACAGCGACGAATTTCGTCGCTGTCTCTCAAATACTGGCTTCCGCTCTTTGCAAAGTCGCAATCAACACCGCAACACAAAATCACTCGTACTATATTCTCGACTGTGCCTGCCCAAACAAAAATGCAGGCACAGTCGAGAATTTTACGTCTTCCAGAACACCCAGCACACTAAACACTCACTCACTACCGGCCGTACTCTTTAAAAAACTCGTTACTCAACACACATCTGGATCTCGAAAGACGTAACTACTAGCATATGTTATGCCCCACCTCAAAAGACGGGCCAATTGTGAAAATTTCTAACACTAATGGTCATAAGATAATACATTGATGAGTGATAAATCATACACTAAGCTCACCTCAGTGCAATTATCGAGCGGGCGGCCAATTTGCTTCAAAGTGAATGACCGACAGTCAATTCAATATCTAACGGCTTCTGAAAAAGTAGCCGAAGACATCGGAAACAGGTGAATATCGTATGTTACCCCACATCAACGAAATACCTAGGGCGGTAAGGCAACCGCCTCAATGTTCTTGGACTTCTTGCTCGCGCCAGTATTGGCTGAGCGGGGCCGACACAGAACCATCATCGATTATTTTGCAAGGCGATGGGAATTGGTTCTGATTCATGCGCCGATTGTGAAGCAGGCAACGTAGCATCATATCCTACTAGAATAGAAAGTTCTTCATGCGATACCATCCCGCCTATGGTTTTCTGCTCGCCCTGTTCGGAGCGTTGGTTTTGACACCGGACACGCTACTGATGCGAATGTCTGAAATGGACGGGTATCAGATGTTGGCTTGGCGAGGGATGTTAATGGGTGGGGTCATGCTTTTCGCATGGGCAGTCACCAGCAAAAACAAAAGCAGTGATGTTGCGCTCCTCATCTCACTTGCTGGGTTTCTCGTAGTCTTTTGCCATTTCCTTAATGCAGCACTTTTCAACCTCGCAATTGCCGCTGCACCTGTCAGCATAGTTCTTTTTGCAGTAGCGACGGTTCCGATATTCGCTGCGATCTTCTCTCAGGTTCTGTTTGGTGAGCCTACAAGCCTCGCCACATGGGTTGCGATTGTTGCAGTTCTGGCCGGAATCAGCATAGCGGTATTTGGCAATGAGGCCGGACGCATAGGAATTGAACTAAACACTGCCTTGGGGGCTCTGGCCGGGCTTAGTGTTGCAGCTGCGATGGCTATCTATCTGGTGATTATACGCCATCGCCCTCATCTGCCCATACTTCTCGTCATGGGAGTGGGTTCGCTTCTTGCTGGGCTCACAGGTCTTGCTGTCACTGGCCCCGGTGAGTTGACCGAAGGCAATGTCTGGCCGATTGTTTTGACTGGGACAGTCATCCTGCCTGTTTCTTTTGGCTGTCTTGCGATTGCATCGCGGTACACGCATGCATCTAATGTCAGCCTCTTAATTCTACTTGAAACAGTGTTCGGCCCTCTTTGGGTTTGGTGGGGTGTTGGCGAGGTACCCACGCCAGCAATGCTCGTTGGCGGTGCTGTAGTGGTTGGTAGCATTGCGGTCTATCTTTGGACAACTGGAGGTCGTCAAAACCGAGGTTACATACCTATACAGGATTAGGCCTGCATCCCATCGTTAAACTCAGCGTGAATGCCTAATCTGACACGATTCCCTGGTATCCTTTTCGTCCTCATTGGCCTCTAAGCTGGCCTTCGCTGCGCACAACTCAATTGTCTGTTTTGCGCTATTGATGCCTCGAAGGTAATTTTGCTCGGAAAGATAAAATTTCTATATCTCAGCCTCTTTAGACACTAATCTATAGAGCGCTGCTTTTTGGGCGTCCTTTTGTTTTTGCGTACTTCCAGTTTCGACATACCTTTGAGCCAAAGGAGATGCGAAATGGAAAAGGTAAATGGCATTGGTGGCGTGTTCTTTCGTGCCCGTGATCCCGATGCGCTGGCGCAATGGTATGAAACACATTTGGGTGTAAACCGCATCGATCCTGTTCCGTGGAAACAGGCAGAGGGATATACGGTTTTTGCACCATTTGCAGAGGATACCGACTATTTCGGCGACGCCGCGCAGCAGTGGATGATCAACTTTCGGGTGGGTGATCTGGATGCCATGATCCGGCAGTTACGATCCGCCGGAATCGCGATTGAAACGCGACCGAAATGGGATAGCGAGATCGGTCGGTTTGCGCGACTACATGATCCAGAGGGCAACCCGATCGAGCTCTGGCAGCCAAATCAATAGGATAGCGGTTTTGTATACCGCGGTATTCCTGTAAGTTACTGAAATAAAAAGAGAATTGATGTTGGCGTCGCAATCCGTATAGTTTCGCAGGGAACGGAGAGCGAAAAAATGACGCCGATTGATGATCATCCACTGCGCTATGCGCTGGCCAACGAACTGCACGCGCGCCCATTTCCCTCGGCCAAGGCACCGTGCACGGTAATCTTTCTGGCAATCAAGAAACCGGTCGAGGCGGTGGCGCGAGATCGCGGCAAAGACATTGCGCATTTGACTGATCTGCTGGATCGCCACGGGGCCCAGCATCCGCAGCCAGACGCCACACATTATGCAGGTCAGATCGGTCGCCATTGGTTAAAGTGGGAACAGCACACAGAGTTTGTAACCTACACTGCAATTACGCAGAATGTCAGCGACCGCGCCTTTAATCCCGCCGATTTCGAAGTCTTCTCCCAAGATTGGTTGATGGCCAGTCCCGGACAGCGGATCACGTCGGCTATGTTGCGGGTGGTCAAGCGTCAGGATGACGAGTCCGTGACCGCATCGCTGATGGAATGGTTCGAACCCGAGAGTTTGGCGGTGGCAAACGTGCTGGACGGTTCGGCGGTCTGCGCCAGCGACTTTCGTATTGATCCGGCGGGGCATATGCGCTTCGCCCTGTTCGTTTCGGACGGAACCGGACGCCGCCGCACCGGACGGGTGATACAGCGGTTGTGCGAGATAGAGACGTACAAGGCGATGTCCATGCTGGGATTTGCCCGGGTCAAAAGCCTGATGCCGCGTATCGGAGAATTGGACAAGCGATTAACCGAACTGATGGTCGAAATGACAGATGACAAGGTTCATCCCGACAACCTGCTTCCGCAGCTGCTGTCGACTTCGACCGAGCTGGAAACACTGTCTGCCCGTTGTTCTTTTCGGTTTGGGGCAACAGGTGCCTATGAGGCCATTGTAAACCAACGGATCGAAGTGCTGCGCGAAGAACGGTTTCACGGCGGACAGACTTTTGCGGATTTCATGATGCGCCGGTATGACCCGGCTATTCGGACGGTCAAATCAACCGAAAAACGCCTGCAAGCCCTGTCGGACCGGGCCATACGCGCCGGTGAATTGCTGCGAACGCGCGTTGATGTCGAGCGCAGTGCACAGAACCAGGCGCTATTGGAAAGTATGGATCGCCGCGCTGATCTGGCGCTTCGTTTGCAACATACGGTCGAAGGTCTGTCAGTTGTTGCCATCAGCTATTACGCAGTCTCTTTGGTCAGCTATCTGTTGTATCCGGTGACCAATGCCGGGATCAGCAAGGGTATGCTAACTGCGGCGATTACGGTTCCCGTCGTGCTGGCGGTGTGGTTCGCAATTCGCCGAATTCGCCGTCGGTTAGAATAGGCACAACTTGCCAACAATGCGGACCGTAGTAGAAGTGGTGTGCAGCGAAGCATTACCCACAGAGGTATCTGATGATCAGTATAATAGCGGCTTGGCGTGCGGTGGCCGCTATGTTCATCCTGAATGGTGCTTTGTTCGGCATCTGGGCCTCACGTATTCCGGCTGTTCGGGACACGCTGCAACTTAACCACGAGGACTTGGGCGTTGCCCTGCTGTTTATGGCGGCGGGTGCAGTGTGTTCGTTCCCTGTAACCGGTCGTCTGACAGATCGGTTCGGCGCGGTTTACATCACGCGGGTGATCGCAGTTCTTTACACACTCTCTCTGATCTTGCTGGCAGTTGCCGACAGTTTCGCCGGACTGTGTCTGGCACTGTTCATTTTCGGCGCTTTTCACGGGTCCATGGATGTGGCCATGAATGCTTGGGCAGCCGAGGTTGAGCAGGCTTTTGACAAACCGGTAATGTCCTCCTTTCACGCAATGTGGAGCCTTGGGGCAGGGATGGGCGCCCTGAGTGGCTATGCCGCTGTGCAGATGCAGCTTTCTGTCTTTGACCATTTCATGTTGTCTGGTGCGGTCGTTGTCGTACTTGCCCTGGCCCTGTCCTGGGTTCCCTGGACATCCCGAAGGGCGGGCAGGGCAGGTGGATCGGTGTTCGCCTTGCCTTCGGGCGCGTTGGTTCTGGTTGGGTTCACCGCTTTGTGCGGCGCTTTGGGCGAAGGCGCTGTCGCGGATTGGAGCGCGATTTTCCTGCGTGACGCGATCGGCGCGGCAGAAAGTGTTGCCACGCTCGGCTATGCGGTGTTTTCAGTTGCGATGGTGACGATCAGGCTGGCGGGTGGCGTTGCGATTGCGCGTTTTGGGCCGGTTTCTTCGGCACGCTTCAGTGGTCTATGTGCGGCAGTCGGGGTTTTCTGTGTCGTGTCGTCCTGGAGCACCAATTTGGCGCTTGTTGGATTTGCATTGATGGGGGTGGGATATGCCGTGATCATGCCACTGGCGTTCAGCCGCGCGGCCAACGATCCAAATGTTCCGCCCGGTCAGGCCATTGCCAGCGTAGCAACACTTGGGTACGGGGGCCTGCTGATTGGCCCGCCGTTAATTGGGTTTTTGGCCGAAATGTATTCATTGCGAACCGCCTTTGGCGTGTTGCTGCCGCTGGCGGTTCTTATCGCAGTGCTGGCCGGCGCATTAAAACGCGCCGACTAAATTTATTCACCGACCGCGAATACGCGGGTCCAGCGCGTCGCGCAGACCGTCACCCAAGTAGTTGACGCTCAGCACCGTCAGCGAGATCGCGAGGCCAGGCCAGAAAACGCGTTCCGGGTATTGTTGGAGGTAATCAACACCGTCAAACAACAGTCGCCCCCATGTCGGGAAATCCGGTGGGAAGCCCAGGCCGAGGAAAGACAACGCGCTCTCGGTGATAATAGCTGTCGCAATGCCCAAAGTGGCCGAAACCATGATCGGTGACAGGACATTTGGCAGGATGTGGCGTGTGATGATCTGACTGTTCCCGGTTCCGATAGACCGGGCAGCAAGGACGAACTCGCGCTCTTTGATTGCCAGAACATCGCCGCGCACAATCCTCGCTGTCGGCATCCACGAAGTGATGCCGATGGCGCAAACTATAAGGATGAAGATTCCACGCTCCAACCCGAAGGCAGCCGAGAGGGGCTCGCGGAACAGCAGCATCATGACGAGCAATAGCGGCAGCAACGGTAGAGCGAGAAACAAGTCGGTTAGGCGCATCAGTGGCCCGTCTAGCCGTTTGAAGAAGCCCGCTAGAACCCCAATGAATGAGCCTAAAAACAGTGCCAAAAGCATCGCGGTAATACCAACCGAAACCGATGTCTGACCACCCGACATCATGCGGGCGAGGATATCCCTGCCAAGTTGGTCAGTTCCAAACGGATGAGCCAAATTTGGCCCTTGATTGCGGGAGCGTATGTCGATTTGCGTTGGATCGATGCTCCAAATATAGGGGCCAAGATAGACGCCTGCAACTATCAGTATGAACAGGATCGCCCCAATCATAGCGCCCTTGTGGGTTTTGAATTGGTCCCATACGTCTCGCCATTGGCTGCGCGGTGGTGTTGACAAATCCTCCATTACGCCGGTCGTCGGCAAGGCGGTCGAGGCCGGAACCAAACCTTCGTCAGGGACAAGCGTGTCTGTGCGCTCCTTATCAGTCATAGCGGATCCTCGGGTCCAGAATTCCGTAAAGAACGTCGGCGATCAGATTGAACACAACAATTAGTACAGCGAAGATAAATGTAAGCGTTTGCACCATCGGCAAGTCGTTAGCCTGAATGGCACCGATCAGGAGTTGTCCAATCCCGTTTACTTTGAAAACCTGCTCGGTGATGATGGCGCCACCAAAGATTGCGGGGATACCCAAGGCAATTACGGTCACAACCGGAATCATTGAGTTTCGAAGCACGTGAACCATGACCACGACATATTCGCTCAACCCCTTGGCGCGCGCGGTGCGAACATAGTCCTGATTGAGATTGTCCAGCATCGAGGCACGCATGAACCTGCTGAGC
>JBPCWT010000398.1:0-6814 GCA_051009255.1 Ruegeria sp.
GTTTTTTGGATCGTCAAAAATGAAGACACTGAAAACGATCATCGCACATTCCCAATGGATACTTGTTTTGCTGATGCGTCGCAGAACCGATCGACAGGCGCACACTGCAAAATAGGTAATAGATCAGCCTAGCTGAGGCGAACAACCGGCGGGGTACGAGATGCGTCGGGTGATGTTAGTTCGGTACTATGTTGTCCCATTGTGACCAGATTGAAACTGCTCTCCAGACGATCGAAATGTTTGGACATCCACTTTAGTTTCGTTGCCGCGTCAACTGTCATGCCCGGAAAAAACTCCAATTCTTTTGTATCGTCCGCGCCTAGAAAATCTAATGGATGTAATAGCATGGAAGGTTCTGTTCGTGTCAGGCGACAAAGAGAAATCGCCAGTCCAAGGTAAAATCCGGCAAGCCAGGACGAATACTGTGAAAGGTAATTCAGGTAGCTGAAATGAAATGGCGCCCTAATTAAGGGAATGGTCGTGACGGGTATTTCCAGCAATTTCGTGGCATCGGATTCCCAAAAATATGGCTTGTTGGGCCGTAATACTTCTTTCATCGAACCAAAAAGCTTGTCGCGCTGTTCTCGTTCTTCTTTTGGTAGCTTTGCGGTCCGAAAATAATACAACCGGGCCAATGGGCCAATGAATGTAGGAAAGGTGGAGGCGTCGTAATCGTACCCGTTGGCCGCCAGATACTCGAGCACATCTTGAGAGAATGAAAAACCCGGCCCTCGGAAACCACTTGGCCGGATCCCGGTTGCATCTTTGATACTGGTTTCGGCCTGACCCAATTCATCGCGAATCTGTTCAACAGAATACAAATGCAGCCACGGTTCATGGTGAAAAGAATGATTGCAAATTTCGTGACCTGCATCCGCAATCATTTTCAGATACGGCTTGTTTCCTTCGATTGACGCATCCTTGCCAACAATGAAAACCGAGGTCCTGAGGTTGCGACGTTCCATGAATTCCAGATATCGCGGAACGAACACGCTGAAATAAGAAGGGTACTCGTTCCAACCTTCATCACCGTGGACTTTCATATAGCTCCAAAGATTGTCTAGATCCAAAGACAAGCTGCAAATTGGCTTCATGCCGCCACCCCCTCAGAGATGGCCCGATTAGCGAGCCCTATGGTTTCATTGACGTTCAATGTGCCATTCACGATCTGCGAAGAATTGACCAGGTAGAGACCGGGTTTAGAAGTGTTGAACGGCAAAACCGTCTGAGAGTAGTTTATTGTGGGTATCGGCATGACGTTCCGGACGCGGGACACCTGAAATGACAACACGTCCTCGTCTGTCAGATCCGGGTACATCTTGCGCAGGGCAGTCAGGAATAGTGTTTGAATTTCGTCGTCAGCAAGTGCAGCGATGCCGTCCTGCTGAACATGATACCTTGGGAGATAGACCAGATAGTGACCGCCCGTTTGTTCGACAGGAACCAGCGAAGACATTTCAATAACACCAGTAAAGGGGAAGCCATCGTCAACGATGTTTGTCACGTAGCACCCCCCAAGCGGGCGGCTTAAAAGCACAGAAGGACAAACAATGCCAAGATATTCAAAGCCGGAGAGGCGTTTTCTTTCGCGTTCGTCAATGGTGGGGCAAAGTTTGGCGGCTATTGCAGGGGCAGTGGTCACCACAACGCTGTCAAAACGGGCTTGATCGCCGTTTGCATGCTGAATTTCCATACCATCAGAGGATGTCCTGATTTCAGAAATTCGAGCGTTCGAGACCAGCTCGACCCCCTTATCAGTAAGAACTTCGGCGAACCGAGAAAACACGCGGGCATAACCGCCCCGCACAAACCCAAATCGTTCTTCGCCCAAACCGTTTCGTCGGGTGGCGTAAAGACGCTGAATCGTAGCCCAGATAAACGCCGCCGAAGTCCGTTCATGGGCTTCACCCAGTTTCGATATCAGCAGCGGCCGCCAGAAGGTTTCATAAGCGCCATTTCCTGACCAACGGCGCAACCATGTCTCGACGGTTTCTTGTTCAAGAGCGCGCCAATTTTTCAGGCGCGACGCGCGAAGTATCGTTAATGCAAGTCGGAATTTTTCAATAATCGTTAAATGAGGGAATTTCAGAAATTCCGCCGCGTTGGAAACTGAATAAAGTTTGCCGTGAGAATAGCAGCCCGTTTTGGTGCTTGCCCAGACAAGTTCGTTTTCCAGACCTATTTCGCCAAGAACCTGTCGTGTATTCAGATCTGAATAGAGTGTCACATGATAGTGCTTGTCCCAAGTGACTGATCCGATGTTCCATGCACTTGCCAAGCCGCCAAATACGGGCGCTGCTTCAAATACTGTAACCTTGTGACCCATCTCGTTCAGACGAAGGGCAAGGGTCAAGCCCAACATGCCACCGCCGACGATCGCAATTTTTCGGGGCGCAGTCATCCAGAAAAATCCGTGGTGGATTCGTCCACGATGCGGCCTTCGATCAGCCGGTATCTGTAACCGTCCGCGCAAGTGTGATCGAAACCGACAGGCGGTTGGTCAAAGCGAGCAATCGGTCGTCCGGACCGGTCTACATAACCAACGTGGCGCGCAGGATGACCGATCATCAGGGCAAAGTCAGGGACGGATTTTGTGACCACCGACGCCATCCCGATCATTGCAAACCGCCCGATTTCCAGATCGCACCCAATTATGCAGCCCGCGCCAATCGTTGCGCCCTCGCGAACTTGGGTTGGCAAGGTTGCTTCGTCGGCTTGTGATGATCTGAGTTTCTTAAGGTCAGGCGTTGTGGCCCGTGGGAAAAGGTCGTTTGTAAAAATCGTACCAGCAGCAACCATCACGCCCTTCTCGATCGTTACTCCGGTACAGATATAAACGTTGGCATTGATTTTTACGTGGTCGCCAATTTCGACGCCCGGTGCAACGTAAGATTTCCCGCCAATAATGCAGTTGGAGCCTATCAATGTTGAAGGACCGCGAATATGGACGTTGTCCCACACGGCAGTTCCATCGCCGACCTGAACACCTTCATCGACCATCGCGGTTGTATGTATTCTGGCCCCCATTGAAATCGCCTCAGGCTGCACGTACGCCTGATCCGTTTTCACCGATAGCCACCCAGTCGAAACGGCGCAGGGACTCATATCCGGCTTCGATGACTTGAACAGAGGCCAGCGCGTCCACAGAGGTGATCAAAAGCTGTTCCTTCCCTTGGATTGCGCGTGCCAGATTTCGCAACTGGCTCGAGAAAGCCTGAACCTTGTTGTAGCCGTCGCCAAAAACAATCCATTCAGAACTTGACGACTGACGGTAGCAGGACTGTTGCCAGCCAACTTTGATCGTGCCCAAAGAGCCGTAAATATCGATATAGCTGCTGAGCTCTTTGTTGATGCTCCACGACAGATCGACACTTCCCATCACGCCATCATTGGAACGGGCAAAGATACGAACGGTATCTTCCACCCGCGACGTCTGCAGGCGCTTGCCTTCGACTACGTGAATGTCGCGCAGTGGACCCAGAAAATATCGCATTATGTCAACAGAATGGGTTCCGTTGTCTATCAGTACACCGCCACCGCTGATTTCAGGGTCCGAGTTCCAACGCTCTGTCATATCAACCCAGCCGGTAAAGGCATTCTCGAACAAAATGATCTCGCCAAGTATGCCGGAATCAACGATCGATTTCGCCTTGATGACATCCTCGACGTAACGAAATTTTGACCCCATCGTTAAAAGCGCGCCGTTCTTTTCGGACAGTTCAATCATGCGCCCCGCACTTTCAGAAGTAATCGAAAGCGGTTTTTCGCAAAGTACATGAATGCCTTTCGACAAACACGCCTCTGCAATATCCGGATGCGTGTTTGGCGGCGTCGAAACGATGACGGCGTCACAATCTTCCTGATCCACCAGTTTCAAGGGATCATCATAGGCCTTGCACTTCATGCTTTTTGCGCTGGTCTTGGCGGCCTCGGCGTTTATGTCGGCGATCGCTACCAAAGCGGCCTCTTCGACTTTTTCGAACGCGGAAAGATAGCTCTGAGCGATCGCTCCGGCCCCGATCAGGCCAAATCTAACTTTGCCGCTCATGACACCAATTCCTTGTTATCGCGTTTCAGGTGCGCGACGCCGTCTCGGATGCTGTCCGCAATGTATCTGACGTGATCCATCGTGTAGGCCTCGTTCCAAGGCAGAACGAGAATATCGCGTAGCCCATTGAATGTGCCCGGGAAGAGATCCTCGTCATATTGAACAGCTTCTGGGCGGGCTAAATTGAACGGGAAGTGGCTGTCACCAAAGGTGACCTGATCCGAGAAAACCTGACACTGAAATGCTGGTTTCTGAATGTATCGTGGAGCCGAGGCAATTCCTCTTTCGCGCAGGAAAGCCCCGAGCGCGGGTGAGCTTCCGGGTACGGTATCCCCATCGACGCGCAGGCAGTATTTCCAGTAGACATGAGTGCCGTTGTCAGGGATCACCGGTGTCCCGATGCCGTCTATGTCGCCGACCATGTCTGTCATCGCCGCTGCAAGTTCGGCGCGGGAACCTACGCTGTCCTCCAGTTTCTCAAGCTGTGCAACGGCAACCGCCGACTGCAGCTCTGACAATCTGTAATTCAGGGCGGCAAAGTAATGGTCCGGTTTGGCATCGCCATAGCCCCATGCCTTGTTAATGAACAGGAACATCCGGCGCGCCAATTTTTCGTCGTTGGTTATGACAAGCCCACCTTCGCCAGTGGTGATGTGCTTTCCCTGTTGCAGGCTGAAGCATCCAATCGCCCCCAGCGTTCCAATTTGTCTGTCGTCGTAGGTCGACAGAAATGCCTGAGCGCAGTCCTCGATCACGGGTATCCCGCGTGCATTCGCAAGCTCCATGATCGGACCCATCTCACACGGGTTTCCGAATAGATGCGTGACAATTATCGCCTTGGTGCGCTCGCTGATCTTGGGTTCAATGGTTTCGGCAGTCACGTTGCAGGTCTGTGGATCGACATCTGCAAACACCGGGATCGCCGTTTGGTAAAGTATTGGTGTCAATGCGCCCATGTCGGTGATGGCCGTCGTGATGATTTCGTCACCCGGAGACGGATCAATCGCCGCTACAGCAATGTGGACGGCAGCGCTGCCAGAATTGCAGGCATAGGAGAATTTTGCACCGGTCAACTCCGCAAAACGTTTTTCGAGTTGCTTTGTAAACTGACCCTTGGTGCTGGTAAGTGTTCCGCTTCGCAATGCCTGTGTGACCAATTCTACTTCTTCGTCACCCAAGGTTCGTCCGGTATGGTCCTGATCGGACGGTATCGGCAATATGTCGTTTCTAATAGAAGCGTCCATCAGTTTTCCTTTACCCTTCCTTTAATGGCGTCCCCTCAGACAGGAGGATGCTTTGGTGTCTCAAATGTCATTTTTCTTTTATCGTTTTGGTTTTGAACAATTTCCGCGTCAGGCTGATGCATGTCCTTGAGGAATGAGGTCAGATGGCCGGCAATTCGTCTGGATGCATTGCCGTCACCAAAAGGATTGGAACTCGCTTTTACACCCTCGATCCACGATCCGGGGCGTGAGGCTTCGTTGAGTTCGCGCAATAAATCCGCAGGACTTTGCACAAGGCGTGCGACACCGGCTTCAACGCCTTCGGGGCGTTCGGTGTTTTCTCGGAGTACCAAAAGCGCTTTCTGAAGCGACGGGGCCTCTTCCTGAATTCCGCCGGAATCTGAAACCACCAGCCAGGCACGAGATAGCAAGTGGATGAAGTCGGAGTACTTTAGCGGGTCAATCAGCTCAACATTGCGGGCACTACCAAACGCCTCTTCGGCTACATTTCTTACAGCCGGGTTAGGATGCACGGGAAACACCAGAACATACTGGTCAGACTGCGATACAAACTGCTTTAACACGTCAAAGTAACCCAGCATCTTGTCGCCAAAGTTCTCCCGCCGATGGGACGTCATTACGATCGGTTTTCTTCCGCCAAACCGCATCATGAGGTCTGTTGTACTGGGCGCGATTTGAGCTTTTGTCGAAATCAGTTTCAACGCATCGACGACAGGGTTTCCTGTCACTGCGATGCGATGATTGGCTATTCCGTCATCCAGCAGGTTTTTCCTGTTGGCCGAAGTCGCCGCTAAATGCAGCGAAGCGACTTGTGAAACCAACCGCCTGTTCATTTCCTCGGGAAAGGGCGAGTTTCGGTTCCCTGATCTAAGGCCCGCCTCGATGTGACCAACAGCAATCTGACGGTTCCAAGCAGCCAATGCACCGGCAAGTGCGGATGTGGTGTCACCCTGAACCAGAACAACATCAGGCACCCACCGAACAAGTTCTGCATCAAGCCGGTCGATAATCCGGCTCAGCACTCCATTCAGGGGTTGATCGTGTCGCATAACATCAAGGTCTGCGGACACATTGATTTCAAATAGATCTATAAGGGGGCGCAATAGCTCCGTGTGTTGAGAGGTGACGATATTAATCACCTCCAATTCCGGGGTCCGGGACATCGCCCTGATGACCGGCGCAAACTTGATGGCTTCCGGGCGTGTGCCGAAAACCGTCATTACCCTATATTTCTCGGATCGCCCCAACAATGATGCATTCAGATCGGAACCGATCGACGCGCACGAAAACCGTACAAAACTACGCTAATTCAGTGATTTCTGCGCGTTTCCGCAGAACTGCGTCACTATACTTACGCGAGGTCGCGAAAAACTAAGCCTACCGGACAAATCTTTCCCCAAATACTTGTTACTAAACAGAGTGATAGCCTTACAGGAATTTGACGTTACGTCAAAGTTTTTCTCAACTTGGAAAAATGCACCACTTTTGTCGGTTTAGTTAGCTTGAAGGGGCTAGCCCGCGC